>JAFEDO010000126.1 GCA_018241565.1 Pseudomonadota bacterium | reverse complement strand
CTTCCGAACTTCTTATCAGGGTTACGTGAGATTTGCGATCAATACCGTAGTATTTTAATTTTCGATGAAGTGATTACAGGATTTCGTGTGGCACTGGGTGGTGCACAAGCGCTTTATCAAGTCATGCCTGATTTAACAACGTTAGGAAAAATTATTGGTGGGGGAATGCCGGTCGGTGCATTCGGAGGGAAACGTGCAATCATGGAACATCTCGCACCACTCGGTCCGGTATATCAAGCAGGAACACTTTCAGGAAACCCCGTTGCAATGGCGGCAGGATTAGAAACTTTAAAGCAAATTGAAAAACCAAATTTCTACGCTTCGCTGGAACATTTAACTCGACAACTGTGTGAAGGATTATTAGAGCGCGCTAAAGCTGCCAATATCCCATTCACTTACAATCAAGTCGGCAGTATGTTTGGATTATTTTTTAATGATGCTTCTCCCATTATTCATTATGAACAAGTCATGAATAGCAATACTCAATTATTCAATCAGTTTTTCCATGGCATGTTAGAGCAAGGCATTTACCTCGCTCCTTCTGCGTTTGAATCAGGCTTTGTTTCAGCTGCTCATCAAATTGAAGAAATTCAAGTGACGCTCCAAGCCGCTGAAAAAACATTTAAGAAAATGAAACAATAATTGAATCTTTTTGCTTGGAAAATCAGCTAGTCAGCTACCAAAACATACCTAATTGGCTGAATTCTCATTCTCAGCCAAAGGCTTTGAAAAATACTCTAATTAATTGAACAATGAATTTATTAATAGTGAAAATAATATAGCTATACTCCAACGTACTACTATCTTTTCACTTAAAAAATAAATTATCACTTTTTACAAACAGACCTATTTTCCTGCATATTTAATAGTTCGTTGTTAACCCAAGTTTGCAGTGCTAAAAAATCTGGAGCGGTTGAGACATCTGAAGTGCACTGTAATTTATTTGGTATAACCCACTCTGAAATTTCTGAAGTGGTGTCATTCTGATGTTTCTCAATCCAAATTAAAATATCGCATAATTCAGCTTCATCAAAATCTAATTGATTGAGATATTCTTTTCCAAGACCATGATCCATTTCATGCTGATGTACTCTTGCGACAAAACCATGAATCACAAAATTTAGTTCTTCTCCGTTTTCATTACATGCTTTGACCCGAATATTTTCGTATCGTGGAATATTGAAACCCGTAAACCCTGTGACTGATAGGCAACCTTCTTTATAAGAAGACTTCTTGTATCCTTCGTTATCAAGTAATGGTTCAAAGCTTGCATTAATATATACAGAAGGTTCTACCATTTCACAACCTTCCAGAACGGCACGTTCTTGACGAACAGAAACGACGTAAATGTTCGGTGGAACAAAATCTTTTGGATAAAAACCTTCTTTTGGTGAATCATCGTATTCCGATACAGGCTCATAAGGATATTCGATTTGGTTTGCAGCAAGACCAACACCACCACCTCTCCCAGGAGACTCTTTATCAAGATCTGCTTGTTTTGCTTTTAATGTATCCAGCAAGTCTCGAATAGCCTGACGAATATAAATATTATTAAAATCGATTACTCGAGCCGTTGGTTTTAGCGATTTTTCTGATTTCGGTACAATTTTTTGTTTAGGCATTTTTATTTACTCTTTTTTGATGTTCATTATGGCAAATCGGAGCAAATTTTAGAAAACTCACTCTCATTAAATGCAAGCAAAGTTTCTGATCGCACATTTCCGAGCGAACCAAGTGCTAAAACACACTCTGCAATAACAGTATCATTGGATGCTTGTACAATAAAAAGAAGATCATACTGCCCCATCAAGAAATAGAAATCTTTCACTTCAGCACCGAGCTTGTGAAACAACTCTTTAGCTTTTTTAACACGATTAGGACTTTCTTTAATGTTTTTAATACCTTGATCAGTGTACTTGAGCAGAATTATATGGTTCATGTTTTTTCCTTTTTAGTTAATTTTTTTACGAACCTAACCTTTCGAATTTTCTTTGTTAAAGAATTAAAAAAACTGACAGCAATTACTTTTTATCAATCATTTCTATATCTTTAATATCAACCTCACGTGACAATATTTTTTTATATGAAATCAATTCGTCACAAGAAATAACAGGAAGCTGTATTCCAAATATATTTTTAATTTGTGCTTTTGAAAAATCTGTTATCAATTCTTGCCATTTTTTTGTTTTTGCATTCCATATCTTGGTATGATAAGCACCGCTTAAATCAATCAGCTGGCCATTGTAATTTAAAGTCATCAGCATGACATCCCAAATTTCATCTTTATAACGTTCAGGACCATATACAATAAATTCAGAGACTTCATGCTTAACTAAATAAAATTTATCTTCAGGAATATCGATATCAATATCTTCTAACTTTCGAGTAGATCCATATGCTCTAGCAGCTAATCCACCTGCAATTTGGAATGGAATATTAAGTTTTTCCAAAATGTTCGTTATCCAAACAATCGCTGATTTTGCATGTTGCATAAATTTCTCTTAATCAATATCTACCAATTCAATATCAAGATGTCTTAATAAATTCATTGCTTCTGGGAGGCTGAATTTCGCTTTTTTCGTCTCATTAAAAAATATATTGATATTATAGTTTATTGCATCTCTAAAATTTGCCTTAGTAAGATTAGTTTTATTAAATAAACTGTCTGTGAAATCAGTACTAGAAAAATCGGCTTCAGAACAATCAGCTTCTCTAAAATCTACCGAATGAGCACTACATTCAACAATGACAAGTTCTCTTAAACTCAATCCAAAAAAAGAAGAGTCATTTAAAATACATTTATAAAATTGAATTGGACTACTTAATTTTATCCTCGGCCATTCGGCCCGATTCCAGTCAATACCAATCATTTTAGAATCTTCAAAAATGGTGTCGAAAAATGAAGTGCTTCTAACATTTATGGTACTGAGATTACAATTTACAAATTTACACTCATAAAACTTACATTTATAGAATTCTGTTTCACTAAAATTACATCCATTAAAAATACAATTATCAAATTCTTTCGAATCGATTACTTTTTTAAGGCATTCAATATCTTTAAAATTTTGATTGAGATATGTGGATTGATCATCATTAAAGCTTAGGTTCATATTTTCGACTCAAAGTAGTTAATGAGTTTAGAAAGAACGTTAGGGTAGTACTTCCTCATGTTGATATCTATAGATATCAACTTGGAAATGATATCTATAGATACCATGATTTTGAATAATTAAAGTAACTTATTGATTATATTATGTTTTTAATAAGTTCCCGCAGGCAATTATTTAGAGATTTCTCAAATTATTCAGCTTTTTGCGCTTTTGATTTTCATCACATAGCACTGAGTAATACCATCAAAAGCTTCTTTAACAAAAGTAAAACCCGCTTTTTCGTAACACCGAATGGCGCGTTTATTGGTGACTGCAGGGTCGATTAATAGTGTTTTGGCTTTGAAATGTTTAAAGACATAGTCAACGAAAGATTTCACAATTTCTGTTCCATAGCCTTTATTAAGATAATCTTCTTTGGCAATAAAGAGATCCATTCCGAAAGTACCTGAGTCTTCATGAGTGAAAACTCCTTTTGGCTTTGGACAGATGGTGCGATAAGCATATAAATCACAACAAACGATATAACCAATGGGGTTGTTATCCATGAAAACAACAAATGGGTAATCATAACCATTACCTTTGATCTTTTCGTAGATGTAGTCAGAAGTTTCATAACCTTCAATAAACCAAACATCTTTGACATGTGGGATATGTATCCATTCTTCCCATAAGGGGATGTGTTCTTTTTGAAACGGTTGAAATTTTATATTCATTTACTTCCTAGTAACCCCATATACTTTGGCAGCCAATTTAGCCGCAACTTGATAGAATACTACATTTTTTACTAACATTGCGCCTATCTTTCATGCATAAAATCTTCATGATAATATGCCACGCTTAATAGAACATGGGAGAATACCAAATGACCATTAAAAAAATAATTCTTAGTTTGCTGCTAGGGTTTTCTGTAATAGCCAGTGCACATGCCGATGAAAATGATTGGTGTGGTGTGTTTAGAATTATACTGAAAAGTAAAAAATTTTATATGGTTACACATACCCCTCAACGTACAACCATTACTAATAGTTTAGTTATTTCCAATTCATCATGCATATCGATGAATTCTGAAGATAAGGGACCCATATATATTTGTTCAAATTCAGATGTTGTCACTTTCTTAAAGGAAATTAATAAACTTGGTGAGATGGTTGATATCAAGTCCATTACTTATGGAGCTGATTGTTCAATTTAGTTGACTATAAACTTGTACTCGTGATCTTAATTAGATTTGGGTTTATTTTTTCTCCCACAAGAAATTCAGTTTCATGTGGCGATAAAAAGCCCCTTCAGCAAATGAGAAAGCAAGTACTAAACCTCGTTTCCCATCAAGGAAACCACGCTTTAAAAAATAAAGACGAATGAAGATCCAAACACTGCTGATCCAAGCACGCCAAGGACTACTATATGAACCTCGTTGATGCTTCTGATCTGCGGTCATTTCAGTGTATTTATTCATTTTGGCAACGAGTGTATCAATGCTATCGAATGAATAGTGATAGATAAAACCAGATAATTTTTCTATGCGTCCTTGAACTTGAATATCTTCGTGAATAATATCATCAGTGAACTTTGCTCGTTTTCTTTGAAATAATCGAATGTGGCGATCTGAACCCACGGCATATTTAATTTCACGCCCGTAAAATATTAATCGAACAGGTATTGAATAAGCAGCTACTTCTGTTTGTTGTATGCTTTTTAAAATTTCTTGGCGTAATAAATCACTCACTTCTTCATCTGCATCGATTGATAAAACCCAATCACCAGTTGTTTGTTCTAAAGCACGACCTTTTTGTTTTCCATAACCAGGCCAATCTTCAGTTACTATTATTTTATTGGTATATTCTTTACAAATATTAACTGTTTCATCTGTACTACCAGAATCTACAATAATAATTTCATCGGCGAACTTCACTGAATCTAAACATCGACGAATATTTTTAGCTTCATTTTTTGTGATGATAATAATACTCAGTGTTGCCATTATGATTGAGCCCAATGAGTAATTACATTTTTAACTTGCGCAGTCGTGATATTACGCATGCATGCACAAGGATCTTCTATGGCACATCCTGCACAGGCATGAG
>JAFEDO010000125.1 GCA_018241565.1 Pseudomonadota bacterium | reverse complement strand
GTATTTTGCTGATACTGATGAGCGACGTTTAACAATCGAGCTTCTTCAAAATAATTTCCCACCAATTGAACACCAATGAGTTTTCCATCGATAAATCCTGAGGGTATGGAGCATCTTACATAAGTCATTAAATTAATGGGAATAAGATTGGTGCCAGTTCATCAAGAAAAGTCATGAAATTCTTCTCAGGTTCTGAAAAATAATATAGGATTGCATCTGCTTATTAATTCCCCAAATTATTTTGGAATCAATATATATCTGTAGTTTTTAAATACTATGCAATTACCCCCCTTTGCAAATATTTTAAAAAGGAATTTAAATATGAAATTTAGTTTACCTAGTGACAGCTTAGAGAGAATCAAAAGACATCACGCATTACCAAATGATCATGTATTAAAGAGGATGGATGGAAGTCCTAACGATTGGGTTTTTGCTGATACGAATCGAGAAATTTTGGCATATCGAACAGTTATGCATTCTTTGAAAGAAGGAGAGACTTTACAGTTTGATAATCCTGAACATCTATCTAGGTTAGGCATGACCTTAGCATATTATGATAAAAAGCAAAACTTCATGAAATATTCCCCGGAAGAAAGACTTAAACTCTGCGAATTAATCAATGTGAGAGATGGGCTGGATAATAAGAAAATTGATCAACAAATTGATGATATTGGAAAATTTCAGCGTGGTGTTGATATAGCTTTTGGTATTGTGGATGCCGGAAAAATTGGCACTGTAATATCTACTGCTGTAGGATGTGGTGGTGATATGATCCTTTCGTCTCTAGAAAATAGCAGACGGAATGGTTTAACTGTAGAAGATTTAAAGACTTATTTTCCGGATCTTATCAGAGAAGATGATCCTAGATTGCTAGGGCTCTCATTGTCCCCCGATGCTAAATATTATTGCGAGCGCAATCGTGATTTTAGAAAAGGAATAAAAAACGGAGAGGGACCATTGCCTTTAGAAAATATAACCAGAGCAAAGTCTACTGATATATTAGAAAATAAACAATTTGCATCTGAAATGCTAAGTGACAGCATGAAAGGAATTGAGCTGGCAGCAGATAATGCTGATTTAAGTGATCCGGCAGTGGTAGAAAAAGTTGAGAAGGTCTACGAAAATATCAGTGTCTTACATCAGAACGAAAAACAAAAAAGAGAAGATTTTGAAAATCATCAAAAAGAGCCAGGTAGTAGTATTCTCGATAAATTGCCACAAGTTTTATTTGTGGCTTCTGTTGTTTCAGAACTTTTCTATAAGATTCAATGTAATGCAAATACTCAAGCACAGTCAAAAAGAGAAATAGATGGGCTTAAAATAAAGCTTGGAAGAGAGTTAAGACAATACGAAATAGATCTTAATATTGATGAATATCTTAGGGAAAATAGAAATATTTCTTTCTCTCAAATTCAAGGCGACATGATGTCAATTTGCTTTAATGGTATGTACCACGCTGCAATTAGAAGTGAGGCGAGAACTAAAGAATATCTGCTCAAATTAGATTATCTGCGTGGAAAAATCAAAGATTACAAAGAGCGTCAAATACCTCAATCGGAATCCAATATAAATAGCACTCGCAATTTAATTGGTAGCTTCATATCCGAACTTGACGATCTTGCTATTTCATCAGGATATTTAACGAATTTGCAATCTGCATTATCTATTGCTTCATCCTTGCCTCTACCGCCTCCAGTAGCCTTTGCATTAAAATTTGGAACAAATGTTGTCAGCTTTTTCGATGCTAAGAATAGAGGGCGTCAGCAAGCGAAATTTGATGAAACAATAGGTCAGATAGAGGATTATCAAAGAGAATTGAGTGGTCTTCAACAAAGACACCGCTACTTACTTGATCAAGTTAATTTTGATGAAAATAGTGAAGATCAATTAAGAGATCAATTTCTTCAAGATCCTAATGTAGCACCCTGGCATAAGCGAATTCGAATAAAAGATCGATTTATTCCTAAGCAAAATGAAAAGTTTGATGAGGCAGAAACAAAGTATAAAAACGCAGAAAAAAAGTTATCTGTATTTAAAAGACTTCCGAAAGACATACCATTTCAGCCAGAACGTTCAGGAAAATACTATGAGCATGAAATATTTTTTAATTGTCGAGCTATATTAATAAATGATTTCAAAAAAGAATACGGTCGAGAACCAAATGTTAATGAAATAAATGAGATTGAAGAGGTTGCAAAGAAAATGGCCGGCGACCATTATTATACAAAAACCCCAAAATTAATCTCGATAGACGATTATATTAAAGAAGCTCAAGCAGATTATAATCTTGCTGAAAGCGAATATAACATTGCATCTTCCCAGTCTGAAGAATGGAAAAGAACTCTTCATTTGCTTGAGAGTACTGCTGACTTAGACAATCGAGCATTTGTCGAACGGCAAAAAAAACTTGGTTATCTAAAAGAAATGACGTCAGAAGAAAGAACTAAAGCAGAAGAAAAACTAAAGGATCCTAAATTAACTTCCGAAGAAAAACATAAGCTGGAAGTTTTACTTGCATACAATGTTAGGGAGTTAGATAAAACCGAAAGAGCGGCATTAGACAGAGAATATCGCGAGAAGGCACTTTACTTTCATCTTGAAGAAACTTATGAGTTAGGTATAAGAGAAATTAGAACAGCTGTTTTCAAGAATATTCAAGGAGCACAGTTAGTAGTAAGACAGTTACAAGAATTGGAAAGGCTAGGTGTTTTCAATTATTTTTTAGATTCAAGGTTTGCTAAAAAAATACTTCCAGAATTTGTTTCTAACAATAAAGAAATAATGTTGCCGATAACATCGAACTTCTTCAATTTGGCTGAGTCTGCAGCTGATGCAGCATTTAATTTACATAAACTTTATTATTTTTATATAGAAGAACTCCAAAAACTTTATAAAACACTAGGTTCTACATGGAGCTTACTCACAACTTCAAGTGGTATTATGCTTATCGCAGGAGCTTCTGCCTCTGCACTTTTGGGAGTAGCTGGAGCACTAGGCATTATTGTTGCGGGAATTAAAATATGGTCAATATATCAGTATGGCCCTGAAAAAGATCCTGTTTTGAGTCTTATCGCTGATAGCCACAAAAAAATGGTGGAATTAATTGAGAAATCGGACAAACATTTTGATGGTCGTTTTGATGCACTAGAAAACAAATTGAAGAAATTGATTAGTTATTCAGACAAAATATTTTCCTTTTTAATTCAATCAGCTGATAAAAAAGAATTGCTCAAATCTATAGAGCGAGTTTCTGGGAAAATTGACTACAATTCTTTAGTTAATCATTCTAAAGAGGTTGGACGGCATGTTGAAGAAATTAAAGTTAGATTTTGTGGATACAAGCCCGAACTTCAAAAAGAGACGACTGAGAGCGATATCAAGAATTTTTTGGCTATAAATTCTATAGAATTACAAGGGTCAGTTGAAACTCATTGGAACGGGGGAGGCGATTTCTCAGAGTTGTCTGGCGCAGGATTTTTATATTTATCGAATTATTCGCCTGATATAACAGGTTATCTTGCTGTTAAAATAAATAGTTTGTTGAATAATCAGCAGATTCATATAGCGCAGCCCAACTTTAGAGTTTTTTATATCAGTTCTAGAAATTTAATACAGTATTTTTATGAAGTTAGTCAAATTGATTCCAATATGATTATACAGAATAGAGAATTATTTCTCCCAAACTTCGAGATGATGATTGAATACAGTGAAAGGTTAGTGAATTTTGTGAGGTTTTTATCAAGCTCAAACGAGTGGATTCATCAATATATCAATCAAATCAAGTCAGTGGCGAAATCTAAAAGTAAAAAAATTGATGAAGCGTTGACTAAAGAGAGAAAGCGTTTGGAAAGTGAGTCTAACTCCTTAAAAGAGAAAGTTAAATCTAAATTTTTCGATGATTTTTTAACTTATGTTGATATAAAGGGCTTTGTGGGTTCACAGCGATTTCTCTTGTCAGAATTAATCACTTTAGAACACAGGTTTCAAAATAATCTATTATTAGGTCGTAATTTTCTGTCTATGCCATTAGACTATGAATGTCAATTTCAAAAATATGTTATGGGTAAGCCAATCAGTAAAATTATTAGAACGGAAAATATAGCAAGCGATTTTCCTACAGCAAGAGAGGAACAACAGATTTTTATAATATATTACGATGTTAGATCAAAGGAAATAATATCAAGAAAATTACTTACAGAAGATGGGATAGATGGATTATCAATACCTATACAACAGTTTCTTATGCAAAAGAACCAAATACCTCTTGAGTCTGTAATTGATGCCACTCTCAGAGCCTTAAGTCAGGTGATAGCTGTTAGTCCTTTTAAAATAATAGTATTCCCACCATTGTTTGAGTGTTTTCAACGATTATTTTGTTTCTTTCATTTCAGAATACAACCTAACCCGACTCTTTTAAAAATCCTTTCTCGAGGTATACAGTTAGTTGGTGGTATGCCTAGTGGACGTATGCAAGAAACGTCTCCTGAGTTTATAAGACGTCCTGTAGTTGATAATACTAAAGATTTCTTGAGTTCTTTTGTACTTCAGTGCGATTTGGAACCCAGTAGATTGATGATGAATCTTCGGTGCGATCCATTACCATTAGGTTTGTTATTTAGCCTAACCAAAAATGATAGTTCAATGCTATATGTTAGAGTAAACTCCCAAGATGATCCAACAGTTTGGTCTATTAAAGTCCTGGAGCATGTTTTTATTGAGGACAAAAGCGAACGTCATTCTGCGAGTACGACAATTACTCGGGATTGCTCAATAAATAGCATAGTAAGCGTATATGTTAATTCTTCTACGCGAGCATTATCGCATGATGATTTAAAGTCTATTTTTTTTCCTTATCATCCGATGATAGATTCAATAGAGAGTCTTGAACTGAAGAATTTTACATTAAAAAAACATAAAAATAAATATGATGAAATACTCAAAAAAAGAAGAGAAAAATATTTTATTTTTTTAGATAAATTATCTAAAGCCAAGCAATATGAAAAAATTAACGATACGTTTAATGATACCGTCATTAATGATGGTATGATTATCAGATCTTGTGTAGAACAAAATTTTTTAATGCCAATTATTATTCCTAAAGCCTACCTTGATAGTCTAAAAGAAGTAGAAGCTTTAAAGAGACTTTACAGATTTGAAGAATTGAATTTTGGAATTGTGACAGTTGAATATAAGTTTCAACTGGATGAAAGTGGAACAAGATACTCTCTAGACTTAGTCTATCGCTTTACTCCGACAGAGTCTACACATAGCATTGAAATGGATCGAGTTCTCCTTATTCCGATTGCCAGCTTCGAAAAAGAAATTGTTGAATATGTTTCAGAATATGCTGGAGATGGTACCAGATATTGGAAACAGAACAATTTCAACGAGTTTTTATTGATTGCTCTTTATGGCTCTCCTAATGTTGGTGGAATTGGATTGCCAAATAATCAGTCAAAACTTCTAAATGATACGCTTTTTCCGGTTGAGACGGAATTTGTAGGGATTTATTGTTTGCTAGGTAAAATGAAGAAAAAGCAATTTCGTTTTGATTTTAAGAGTTTTACGAAATTAGTTAATGATAAATTAAAGAAATTTTCGGAAGATGGAGTTCTTTCCGATGAAATTGATTTGTTTGTGAATCAAGATGTTTCTCCAGAATATTCTTTGGGTTATCTACAAGTTGGAAATGCAGTTCTCGAGTATGAAAATCGCATTCGAAGAGATTTGATTTCTGATGAAATAAAAAAGAAGGATGGTGATTTGACTCTTTATGATCAGATTGCTTGTCCTTATGGAATGTTATTGGCTTGCTTACGCTTAATAACTGCCTGTGATTATCTGACTTTGGTTTCCAAGCTGGAAAAATTAAATTTAGTTTTTCCGAACGAATTATTTTTATATGAAAGTAGTGATGTTTTTAGTTTTCAAATTTGGTTAAAGGCAATAGTAGAAGCATTAGGAAAAATTGAAGATGAGCACATAAATGAATTGCTTGGTTGGTTTTTGGAAAAGCCAAGTGGGATTTCAGTAATGCTTGAAGAGCTCTTGCTTGATGCTAAGCGTTGTTTTTCTTATCTCACAAATCTCCAGGAGTTACCAAAAGAATTTATATCTTTAAGCCTTCCTTCAGGGCTTACCCCTGAAGTGGTATTGAGTTTGGGTGATTTTTTAGAGAAAAAAATAGAATTAGACAAGAAGAAAGGAAATATTGAACCATTCAAATATCTTGAGTTAAGTGCTATTTATAATTGTTTGAAGGGCTTATCTTCACCGAATACTACTCAGTTAGTTAATAAAGTGTTAGATCAAGATAGTATGTTACCAATTCTAGAAAAAACTATTTCTCCTTATGCCGAAATCATTAATATATTTTCCGGTCAAGATAGTACCCAAGAGTTAGTGTTAAGACATTATTCTCAGCACTTATCAAAATTTAAAAATACACGTAAACCGTTAGTTATTCCATTTAAAGATCAAGCCTCAAATACTTCGGAATCAGTGACGTATTCTTTGCTTCTTTTGCTTCCATGGAGATTTCAGCCTAAGTATGCTGGATTGGTAAACAAAAATCCGATTGATTATTTGATAAAGAAACGTAATAAAAGAGAACTTCCGGAACAAACGCAATCATTTACTAGATGTGTGGCTTCTGCAGTGAATTTTTTTAAGGGAACTACAGAATGCTCTGAAGAGTATTTAAATAAGATCTGTCGAGATGCAGATCAAGAGGTACACGAAGATGATATGTTAATAAAAGAAAGAACACCTGAAATAGATGCTGTTGTAATGTCAAAATTTTTGAAGTACAAGTTTCATTTAATAAATGTTACTCATCTTGTTGCGGGAAGATATCAACGTGTTGATAGAATTATTGATGAAAATGGAAGTCACGCTACAAGTAGTATCAGTGATTTTGATCCAAGTTTAATTCATATTGTTAGCATGGATGGTATTTATATTCCTTTTTATGAACCTTATAAATTGTATGCTGTGTCTGCTTCTCAAGAGAGGCTCGGAGAAATCAGATATTTTTTAGATTTTTTACATAAATCAGAGATTGAGATAAGCAAACAAGAAACTGATGGTGTAGAAACGCATAGACAGCAACC
>JAFEDO010000124.1 GCA_018241565.1 Pseudomonadota bacterium | reverse complement strand
TCATTTAAAACTCCGCCTTGTTCCTTCAATAATTCATATTTATCTCTTGCCACATAATACATGCAAACTTTAACTTCATATCTTTGACTACCGAAAGGATCTCGAAGATAGCCTCTAAATAATTTTCTGTCTAACCAGTTATACCATCGCTCATTTCCTTCCAAGTATTCTAAAACACGCTGCTTAACTACCTCTAATGCTTCTCCATTTATTTCTTCTGATACTAAATCTACGCTTGGTTGCATTTGTCGCCCAAGAAACCAACGTTTTTTTTGTCCTAATGCTTCTAAACTTTCCTCAATCTGAGATAGTTTGTTTTCACGAGCAACCAGCTGCTCTTCATTTAAATACCCGGCTCTTACTTTGAATTTAACTGATCCACTCATGACATGTGCTCCGCTTTGAAGAAGTGCTTGTATTTCAAATTAAGCATTTCTAGTCCTTACAGTAATAATTTTCGCCCCATACTACTACTTTAGCATTAATTTTGCAAAATAAATAACCATTATTTAATCAATGGTCACTGACTAGATTTAGTCAGTGACCATTGACTAAACTCAGAAAATGCATATACTTTCCCTTCATGGATATACGATTCCTACCACATAATACCCATCTTGATGACCCCAAACGCTTTGCAGAAAAAGACCCTCAATTGCGCCAATTAAAAAATCAACCATACCAGCATAGCCCTGCCCTGCTTGAAAAGCTCCCTTTTAAGGTACCTGGGATTTATACCTTGGGCGGCGGTCGGCAAATTGGAAAAACGACCCTACTTAAACTGTGGATGGCTAGGCTCTTGGGGCATCATGTCTTACCCCAAAATATTGCTTTTTTCTCGGGTGAACTCATTAATGACTACCACTCATTACTGCATTTGATACAAGCCCAACTGATGCAAATGTCAGAACAAAGCATACAGTATCTTATCATTGATGAAATTACTTATATCCCTGACTGGGATAAAGCAGTCAAATATGCTGCTGATGCAGGTTTGTTAGAAAATACCGTATTAATGCTCACTGGATCAGACTTAACGTTAATGCAGGAAGCTCGCATGCGCTTTCCTGGTCGTCGAGGAACAGCGAGTGTTGTAAATTTTCATCTATACCCTTTATCGTTTTATGAAGTGGTAAAACTGAAAGGGAAAATAAAAAACCTTGATCGTTACCTCAAAGAAATTCACGTTTCAAATTCTGTTATGAACCTCCTATTTGAAGAATTTCAAAATTATTTACTGCATGGAGGATACCTAACTGCAATCAACGACATGGCTAAATATGGTCGTATTTTAGAATCAACGCTCATGACATATTCTGACTGGATACGTGGTGATATGATGAAACGCGGTAAACAAGAACATTACCTGCGTGAAATTTTAAATGCGATTATTAAACGATATAACAGTCAACTCACCTGGAATTCTTTAGCCAGTGATCTTTCTATTGATCATCCAAAAACTGTGGCTGATTATGCCGCTCTTTTAGAATCTATGGACGCCTTATTTATTCAAGCTGCTTTACTTGAAGATAAATTAACCGCGGCTCCCAAAAAAGCTCGCAAAGTCGTATTTACTGATCCATTTATTTTTCATGCACTACGTGCTTGGCTTCATCCCGTTGAAAAACCTTTTGAAACACAAATCATGCCCTATATTAATGATCCTGAAAAAGTTTCAAAACTTGTTGAAGCTTGCGTAGCAACTCATTATCGACGTTTTTATCCAACTTATTACATTAAAGCTGAGGCTGAAGTTGACATTGCTTATATCGATAAAGAGCGTTTTTGGCCTATTGAAATCAAATGGACAAATCAAACTCGAATGCAAGATTTCAAACAGATCATTAAGTATAAAAATGCGAGAATTTTGACAAAATCTAAAGAATCTCACTTAATACATCAAATTCAAACAGAACCATTGGCATTAGCTTTGATAAAAGTTGGTAACTCCTAGCTCCGTATATCCATAAATGCCGGAATTTCCCATTCCGGCTTTAAGTATAAAGCAGACACAGATAGTTTCTCAGTTACAAATTTAATTTAACGGACGTTTAATTTTGGGAACATTTCCTAGGGTAGTACTAGGTGGTGCATCAAGAGGTCGTTTACGAGCACCATGAAAAAATACCGAATTCGGCGCAATGCTTGATAATGCCAAGTTATCCTTTTCTGTTTTAATTGAAGTGTTAGCTGCTACAACGGGTACCGCAACAGCTGGCGTTTCCGGAAGTAAGAGAATACCTTCTGATTCCAACGATGTCTTTATCTCTAATATTTTTTGTTTTAGTCTGGTTGCAGTGCATGGTTTTATCAAAACAGTACCAGGTGGCATTTCATCTGGGATCATTTTTTCTAGAATAACTTCGCCTTGAGGGCTCACCAATCGGTTTTGCTCTTGCCATGCTGGATCCGAACAATCCTCCGGTTTTATAATGATGCATGGTAATGACAAAGGGTGCAAATCATAAGTCAGTTTCAGTCGGGAAACAACAGCAACTCCTTGTTGATATTGTAGTGTTGGCGTTAATCCAGTATCCGGTTTAATATAAATGGCATGACGCAGCAACTTCCCATCTCGACTACGCGCACGCAGATAAGCACCGCTCCTAGCACGGGCCTCTACCGAGACGTCTGCCTCCTCAAGAGTTGTTTTCATAATCTTAGTATCTAGCATCTGTTGCTCAATCGTACGACGAGCTATCGTATCTTTAGTAAAACTATTTCCCACTTCATTTTTCATAATCGAATCCTCCTTTGACTTACTTATGACATTAATAATGCTTCACTTCCAGATTTCAATCCAAAACATCAAGATGCATTTGTTGGCATATCAACTTCTTACTCATTATAAAGATTGCATTGTAACTATTTTCATTACACATAAAATCACCATTACTCTGAAATAGATATGTTCATGATTTCTCTGGATTAATAATATGAGAAAGATTTTTATATTCCATTATTTAATTTGAAAAATCGTTATGAAGAGCATTAGGATCACGAAGATTTTTATTGCCCAGTAATTTTTCTCTAACAGAAAACATGCTCAATTGATAATCAAGAACTTCATATAAAAAACACATATCCTTAGGGTAACATCGAAACGAACTTCCTTCTAATTGAGAAATTGTTCTTACAGAACCTTGTTTTTTTCCTTGCAAATGAGAAATGTGTTTTTTTAATTTAAATGTTTTTTCTTCGTTGGCAATCCCTGACACTTGTTCTTTTACTGATAACTCAAGTGGAGGTAAAGAAAACCTAGCCGTATCAGACATTATTTTTCTTAATACAGGCTCATTGGTATTAAACTTATTATTCATGGTTTTTATCAAATTATTTCTTATAACTTCGGAAAAAGTAGAAAGAATTAATTCTTTTAAGAATAAAAAATGTAATTGAATAAAATCGTCATACCATGAGCACAACTCTCCTCGCAATTCTTCATTATTTAGCATTTTAGTGGCATTTAGATAATTAGACCTGGCTTTTTCTAGATTATAGTTTCTGTAACTTGAAAAATGAATGGCATTCTCGAGTGAAACGACAATATATCTGGAAAGAAAAATAAATTGAAATTCATCGCTAAAATCTTTTCCTTCTATTTTTTTCTTAAACTCAAGAAGGTATTTTTCTTTATTTCTGCTTTTATAAAAATGCACCATTCTATAAAAAAAGTCTGAAACCACCATATTTAAATTCAGATCAGTTTCGCATAGAGAAACAATCTCACCAAAAATTTCCATAATAAAAACACCTAATATATGGGTACTTGTTTCATCAATATTTACAACTTCTGCGTCGTATTTCTTAATTGCATCCTGATGAATAGTATTGCTTAAAGCTGCTAGCATTCTTAAATAGATTTTTACTTGAAGATGCTTTTTTTGATCGTTTAATATGAAAAAATCAATTTTTCTGGTACGTTTATAAAGATTGATAAAATGCTGGGCTATCTCGTCGTCCGTCAAATTAAGATACTCTGTAATATCCGAAACTGTAAAAAACGTTGGCATAGAAACTCCTAAAACTATTTGTTTGATAATCTCAGAATTACCTTAAGGAAATATTAAGAATATCGTTAAATTTTATATTCAATTGTGCATATCTATCAGGTTTCTAGGGCTTTATAAAATCCCACCAACGATGGTATATCAACTGACTGAGTTGAAGAAACTAGACAAGGCATGCAGGATATTGCGTAGAAAGGCGGTTTACACCGCCCTTCATTGGGATACCTGATTCGTAGATTCTTCTGAACAGTAAGCCACTCTTTTATTTGGGGCAAGCACCGTACGAGCATATTCCATGATCATCAAACACATAGACAACATGGTATCCCAATACCCTACCCCTACCATCATAAGCCACCGCATTCACTGGCTGAGGACAACCTCGATGGTGGTAGTGGCTACCGCCCTTGCTGCAGTCGGATGATGCTAGGAGTACACCCGCCGTGAATCTCGACCGCTTTGCAATCCTTCCCGCTGCGTACGGCTCGGCGAGCCTTAGGGTAAGATTGTTCCCTCTACAGACATAGCCAGTAATCACTACAGTTTTATGTAATTGAGCGCCTATTTTCTGCGCAAACTCTAATTTTGCACCGGGTGCGTTGTATATCGTCTCACAATTCGAAGCTACAGGTGAAAACGCCATTGTTGTGCCCCCTAAACAAGCTACTACGCTAACGGCTAAGATTGCTTTTTTGAATCTCATAGTAATCTCCTAAATAGTTTCCAATAGAGTGATTAAATTATATCCACAAAGGCAAGTATAGACATCCTTTTGAAATCAACAAGGTAGGTTTTGAACATATGCGATACCCAATGGGTGTTTTTCCTTGAAGGAGTTAGGGCATTCATGAAGCTAAATAACTTCTTTCTCCAGTCCTTTAAAATTCCACCACTCGTGATCCATTAATTGACTGGGTTGAAGGCTAGATAAAGCATGCAAAATATTACTAGGCACTTTAGGATTTTCTTTTGTTAATTCATCCAATAAGTGTTTCACGCGAACACGAGTTAAATTTTCTTGAGATCCACAAAGTGTGCATGGAATGATGGGGAATTCTTCTTGCTTCGCATATTCGATAATGTCTTGTTCTTGGCAATAAGCGAGAGGTCTAATAACAATTTGCTCTTTGTTGTCTGTGAGTAATTTAGGCGGCATCGACTTAATTTGGCCCGCATACAATATTGACATTAATAAGGTACGGATTAAGTCGTCACGATGATGTCCTAATGCTACTTTATTAAAACCATTATCTTTGGCATATCGGTAAATATTGCCTCGACGTAATCGTGAACACAATGAGCAATAGGTTTTGCCTTCGGGGATTTTTTCTTTGACGATGGAATACGTGTCACGTTTTTCAATTTCAAAAGGAATATTATTTGATGTCATCCAAGCACGCAGATGCGAATCGTCCCAACCTGGCTGGGATTGATCTAACGTATAAGAAAATAATTCAAATGACAGTGAACGTTCTTGACGAAAATATTCCATTAATCTGAGCATGGTATAAGAATCTTTACCACCTGATAAACAAACTAATACCCTATCGCCCGATTGAATCATATTGTAATCAGCAATGGCTTTAGTCATGTAGTGGAAAAGTTTTTTTCCAATGGTTGTTAATGGTTTCATGTAATACCTTATCCCCCACCCTAACCCTCCCCCGGATTACCGGGGGAGGGAATTGAGATGAGGTCGTTTATTTTTTTAAAAAAAGTCTAAAGAAATTCTCGGTTGTTTTCTCAGCAACTTCTTGATACGAAATCCCCCTGAGCTCTGCAATGCATTCTGCCACATATTTCACATAAGCAGGTTCATTTGGTTTTCCACGAAATGGCATGGGCGCTAAATAAGGGGAATCTGTTTCAATCAACATGCGCTCTAAAGGCACTTTTTTTGCTACTTCTCTTAATTCTTTAGCATTTTGAAAGGTCACAATGCCTGAAAACGAAATATAAAAATTCATTTCCATAGAACGCTCTGCAACTTCCAAACTTTCAGTAAAACAGTGCATGACGCCGCCAATTTCGTGCGCTTTTTCTTCACGCATGACATTTAAAGTATCTTCACTCGCCATTCGAGTATGAATAATCAAAGGTTTTTTGCTTTCTTTTGCTGCTCGAATATGACAACGAAATCGATTACGCTGCCATTCTAAATCGCCTTCACTGCGGTAATAATCTAACCCTGTTTCACCGATAGCAATTACCTTTTTATTTTGCGCTAAGGCAACCAATTGTTCTTGAGTAGGTTCAATATCTACTTTTTCATTGGGATGTAAACCCACAGAAACATTGACTTGATCAAATTGATTAGCAATTTCGAGTATCTTTGGAAATGTGTCCAAATCAATAGAAACACAGAGAAAGTGCCCTACATCATTTTTTTTAGCTGCCTCGAGAGCGAGCTTTATATCTCCACCGTAAGGTGTGAGATCTAATTGATCTAAATGGCAGTGTGAATCAACAATCATATGTAGCTTCCAATGATGATAATAAAGTCTCTAACAGCAATTGCTTATTAGGATTCATATGCAATTGCTGATTTCTATGAGCTAAATAAAGCTTATCTAAATAAAAAAATAATTGGGCTAAATTTAATTTTTTTAAATCTAATTCGTAGATTGAGGCACTTAAATTCATTTTAGAATGAATGATATTAATTACAAATATTATTAACCACTGTAACCAATTCTCCATTTCTACTTTTATATATTGGCTTGCCATCATAATAGGATCTAATTTTTTAGAGAGTACTTGGATGAGATCGTGGATAAATTTTTCTTGATCGGGTTCTACTGTGCCCCCCACCCTAGCCCTCCCCCCGAGTACGGGGGGAGGGAATTTTGAATCTTCCATTCCAAGGGATTCTGTGTCATTAAAAGTAATTTTCTGGCACCGGCTACGCACTGTGGCGGGCAATAATGAAACTTGATGAGTCACTAATAATATTAATGTGTTATCCGTAGGCTCTTCTAATGTTTTCAATAAAGCATTAGAAGAAGCAATATTCATGGCTTCTGCTGGTTCTATAATAACAATTTTAAATTTTCCGCTGTGACTGGTTTGAGAAAGCGATCCAATCAATGCACGTATTTGATCAATTTTAATGAGCTTTGCCTCTTCTTCAGGCTGAATAAGAAAAAAATCTGGATGAGTACCTGC
>JAFEDO010000123.1 GCA_018241565.1 Pseudomonadota bacterium | reverse complement strand
AATCCTAAAACTCTTTTATTTTTTAACAAATCCGAATCCTATAGCGAAACTACTACTTATATTTTTAATATTTTCCTATATCAGCTCACTACATATCAAAATGCACTTAAGGAAAAACAAACTCCGGAAATCGCAGGTCAGCTCTTCGCGACACTACAAGATATGAAGTCATTTTTATCTCAAATTTCCACTGTGGGTGGAGAACCACCCGAAGGATTAAAACAACTCTTGGAATCTCTTCAAAATGAGATAAAAACACTTACACCAACACCAAATTTTAAAATCAGTTCGTCAAATAAAGAAACACCAAAGAAGCCGAAAAGCTCTTCAGCAAACCCTTCTCTTGAAGTTACACCAAATACATCCTCACCCAAACCACGAGATTATTTCTGTGAAATTCAAAAATTATTCGCGCAAATAGAACAAAAGCCACATTCAAAAAATGATGCTTTAACGAAGCTTGTCGATGAAATGCAAACAAACGTTTGTTTCAGCGATGTCCTCAATCAACTTAAAGAAAATCAAGAAAACACACCAGCATATAAAAACATTTTTTATTTACAAACCATTCTGAATGTAACTACCCTTTCTCCTCTCAATGCAGCATTAACCCATCTTGCGCTTGCTGGGCTTTACTACGATCAAACTAAGTTTTATTTATCAGAATGGCATTTAAATCAAATCCCTCAAACTGTGCTTGCAGAACTCCCAGATATAACTCACTTGCGTAACACTATAAAAGAAGAAATTGGAAAGAAAGAACCATTACTAACAGAAAGACAGCGCAGTGATCTTCCATATCATATAAAAAATGCACTTATACAATCAATCAAGGACGTGACTAAACTAGAGAATCCATCTTTTATCGAGAATTCGTTATCTCGTGTAAGTTCATCTCTATCCTTTGATACAACCACGCCTATTATTTTGAATATCTTTCTATGGCAACTAACAAAGTATCAAGGTGCATTTGATGATAACCCAAATAGTGCCGATCAAATTTATACAGCGTTAGAGGATGCAAAAGAATTATTATCTAGCTTTAACAAAACTCTATTTACTGAAAAAAATCCTCCGGCAAAATTAACAACCCTATCGAAAACTCTCGAGACATGCTTAGAAAAATCTTTGGGCGAGCCATTAGATTTTTCTGATCTGCTCCCCAAAAATAAAACTTTTAATAGAAACCTTAATAGTGAGGATTGAGCTAAGGTGCTGCTCTACTCTAACCTTTGCCTCCCTGCCCAACATGCTTGATGAATGCACGAAAAAATGTAAACCCTATCCAAAATTCATCGTCGTAATACTTATCAAGCAAAGTTGAAAGATTTAAATAACGTCGTAATTCCTTCAACCTTAGAATCATCTGCATACTCTTTAGCTGTTTTTCCTCTCGCATCAGGAATATCTGTGCGAGCGCCCATATCCATTAAAAATTCTGCAATACCCGCGTATCCTTTTATGACAGCCCAATGCAGTGCTGTTTTAAGAGATTCTGGATTTGTATCCTGAGCATCAATATTTGAAACACTCTGAATTAAAAATTTCACGTCAGCCTCACAACCATTGGCAGTTAATCGACGCAAGGCCGCTTCAAATGTTGGCAAGGTAGTTTCTGCAGGAGGTTGATATTTTTTTAGTAATCTTTCTTCTTCTGATAACCTTTCCTCTGCTACTCTGAGAGTCACCGATAACATGGTTTTTGCTTTTATATGATCAGGCAATTTCATAAAATTATAAGAACTCATCGTTTTTTGATTAATACCTTTACGTAATAAATCAGGACAATTTCTTCCAATGTAGTCATTTAAAACTGAACAAATTGGCTGTAATGCTTTATCAGTGATTGCTATTACAGTTTCCATACCTCTGGCTCCTGAATATTGAAAATGATGGTTCATGAACCTCATTAAAATTTCAGCATATGTTTGACCATTATTACCTAATAGTAAATTTTGAATATAATCTAGGAAAAATGATTTCCCAGATATGTGTACTAATGAGTTTTTCAACTCTTCTTCTATACGAATAAAAAAAGCTCTATTCATAGTTAAATAATGATTGTCTTTAAACCAATTTATTAACATCGTGAAAGTGCTTTTTATTGGACTCTGATTTCCAACTTGTACTGCTGAATTAAAATTCTCAAAATATTTTCTACCTTCATTTAACTTTTCTCTCACTGCTGGCATCTCATTCAAAAGTACGGGAACACTGCTATCCATATCCTGCAATACAAAATTATTTCTAGTCGTTACTTTTTCCGAATCGCTGCTCAAGCCTCTTGCCTGTATTAATATAAAAAGGCCTTGTAAAAAATAACCACCGATTCCATCTTGAGTACCATAATAGGTGGGCGTTAATCCATGTTTTAAACCAACTTCTGCAAGATGAGAGAAATCAATATCTGTGGTAATGTCTTTTTCTCCTATGCGAGCTAAGGGAGAACCACCATCCGTAGATGTCGCATACATATTATTACCAATTATTCTAAGAGAAGATTCCCGCAACTTTTGATTTGAGCAAGTTCGCAAATATGATTCTCCTCGAGATAATGCACGGACGTGTTCTGCTGCCATTTGTCCATAATCTAACGTAAATACATATCCTCTCTCTAGAATCCGTGTAATATTTTCAAAATAACCTTGTACTCCTAATGGTATATAAAACAGCATGCTGGATTTTTTTTCTTTCAACATGTTTGAACGAATTAAAGGTAACTCAGGATTAATCGCTTCATTTAATGATTGCTGAAGCTGGTTATCTAGTTGTGTCAATGGAACTACCCATTTTTTCATTTCGATTTTGGATCCGAAACGTGCTCGGTATGTTGGCGAAAGCAATATTTTCATGAGTGCTTTGTCAATAAAAAACTTATTTTTTGAATTCAATTCTTGAGTAGCATTCGTAGATATGCCCCACTGCTGACATAAGTCTTTCGTACTTTTAGGAATAAATCCATGTTCGACCTTATCAGCGCATAAAGTTTTTAAAACATCAGTCAATATAGATTTTTCTAATGTAGGAGCAACAATTGAAAGGCTAGGAGTAACCGCGTTAGTTGTAGAATTGTATTGCAGATCAATTTCATGAACAGGTAGCGCATCAATCAATTCATTGGATACAACCACACCAACGCCTCTAGGCATTTGTTCATTTACAGTCATCGCATTGGTTTCATAAACCTTTAATTTCCCGAGCTGAATATAAATCCTCAACAACGTCTTTTGTTGCTGAGCCAAGGCAGGAGAAATTTCTCCAATGACGTATTGCAGCACCTTATAGAACTTTGCCCAATCAGACTCTGGTTCGAGTATTGCCTTGCCTCGAATGTAATTCATCATGATATAAGCCATCTTTCCATTACCCGCAGCAAATTCATAAATATAGAACCGCTGATCGGCTGATATCTCGCCCGTTGCTAACATCCCTTGCCAAGCCAAGATAAAACGGTCCGCTAGCAATGGCGCAAACTCTTCGGCATAGGTTTGAAAATCTTTTTCAAAATCTACCTGACCGGTTGAGTAATAACCGAAGGCTTCGTCGTAAAGAGCCATTCCCATATACTCTTCAAAAGTCATTAAATATTCTTCTGAACCAGGTAACATTATCATTTTAAATTCCTCCATTTTCTTTCATTTATTTCTCTTCATCACGCTAGATCAAGGCCTCTGGGAGTTATCCACAAAACCTGTGGATAACTTTGTGCAAATCTCTTGGCAAAACAGACAAAACCCTTGTAATTACTCACTCGAAGTTAAATTGGGCATTGTTTAGGCACGCTCAATAAAACTATATTTATCAATAAGTTACATAACGTCTTTTCAAAAATTCATTTAAGTACTTGAAAGTTCGATACGGTATCTTGTCAAGCAAAAAAGTCTGTGTATAAAAGGGGCTTTTTTATGAAACTTCCTCTTAATTTTCGAGGGAAATGGTGTTGTTCAAGGTGCTATTGACCTAAGCGCTATTGTCATCCTGAGCGAAGCCGAAGGATCTCAGAGTTAACCTTGAGATCCTTCGCTGACGCTCAGGATGACAATGACGTCTGGGGCGACAATGAAGCTCAGGATGACAGGCGAAACTACTCTGAGTCTCTATTGACGACTGAGCTAGCTTCTCCGGCAGGGGCATTCACTAATTCACGCCAAGGGGTCGTCTTCCCATTAATCACAATCTTAGCGTTTTGTAATAAGCCTTGGACATAGAGCGCGTATTCCTGCACCCCATCGGTACTTTGCAGTTGTTGTCTGAAGGTCGTGGCTTCTGATGATTTGAGATTTTTGACGCTTCCTGGGTAGACGGCCGAGACTTGGACGATTGCATAGTCACCTTGGGGCAATGGAACACCTTTAAGCGGTTTTACATGTTTATCGTGAGGTACGCCAGCCGCAAACGCTGCGGCCACTACAGCCGAGTTTATTTTCATATCATTGCGGGTGACTTGCGATGCAGATTGCCACTGTAAGCCATACTCTTTCGCAATACTTTGCTGTGTGGCACCTGACTGAAGCGCTTTAAGAATCTTTTCACCGGCAAGCTGTGCCATAGCTACTGCCTGCTTCTCTGTTAATCTTTTCACGATGCTAGAACGAACTTCATTTAAAGAACGTGTACCGGCTGGAATATGTTCTTTAATACGAAGAACCACCACGTCGGTTGGACTCACAGGGATCACATCACTGTTATTCTTTCGCCCCAATACATCTGGGTTAAACGCGGCCGCAATCACCTTTGGATTAGCAGTCATACTTTGCTTGTCATTCTGCTTACTATTTTCAGCAAAAAAACCTGTTTGTTTAATCGTCAATTTCAATGCCTTTGCCGCAGGCTGTAATGAATCCGGATTGCTAAAAGTTAAATTCGCCAACTGTTCATTCATATCAGCAAATTTTTGTTGGGCTTCTTTTTGAGAAATATGTTGAGCTTTCGCTAAATCGTTTAATGATAATTCTAAATACTCTAAACGCACTTGCTCAGGTATTGTGAATTCTTGTTGGTTTGCTTTATAAAAATCTTGGATCAATGACTCTGTGATTTTAACTTGTGGGATAAATTGCTTTAGAGTCAGTATCGCGTAACTCATATCTCTCTTTTGATAAATGAGTTGAACCGCTTGATCAACTTCTATAGGTAATGCAAAAGCACTCTCAGAAATACCTAAGCTCATTTGGTTTCTCATTAATTCAGCCTGTAAACTATCAAGAAATGATTCTGGGCTGAATAATGTCGCATTGAGTACTTGCATGAATCGTTGTTCAGAGAATTTGCCATCGACTTGAAAAGCAGGAATTTGCGGCACAACGGCTTCGGCTTGTTT
>JAFEDO010000122.1 GCA_018241565.1 Pseudomonadota bacterium | reverse complement strand
TGATGATCCGGATAAACTGCAAGCTTAAGTAATTCAACGCGCTTGGGTTTTTGGTTTCTGGTGGCCATCTGGTCCGTCATAATTCTGAAAACCCAAATGTGAGAGTATGTTCTTGTATCTTTTACCCATCTCAGTTAAGCTTCGGCCGCTAAAAATGAGGGGTAAACCATGCGCAGTAAAATAATAGCTGGTAATTGGAAAATGCATGGTTCTAAAGATTCTGTTACGGCATTATTGTCTAATATTAAGTCAAATTTTGCAGCTTCTTCTCCTCAATTAATTGTGTTTCCTCCTTATGTTTACTTAGAGCAAGTTCAGCAGACTTTAAAAGATACTAAAATTCAGTGGGGAGCACAAAATTTGAGCGCTAATGAGCCTGGAGCATATACGGGTGAAGTAGCTGCACAAATGCTTTTAGATTTTGGATGTAAATACTCGTTAGTAGGACATTCAGAACGACGAAGTTTTTATCATGAAGATAATATATTGGTAGCTATGAAGTTTGCTCAAGCACAACGTCATCACTTAATTCCAATATTATGTGTTGGAGAAACTCTTCAACAAAGAGAACAAGGCTTGACCGAAGAAGTGATTCGTGAACAGTTGCAAGCAGTTTTGTTATTACAAGCTGGTGTGCAAGGTTTTCGACAAGCAGTGATAGCATATGAACCTGTTTGGGCTATAGGAACAGGATTAACAGCAACTCCGGAACAAGCTCAAGAAGTTCATCAATTTATTCGTCGAGAATTGGCGAAGCAAGATGAAGTAATCGCAGCACAAGTATCCATTATTTATGGAGGTAGTGTAAAAGCGGTTAATGCGAAATCTTTGTTTGCAATGCCAGATATCGATGGTGGTTTAGTCGGTGGAGCGTCGTTAGATGCTCATGAATTTGTGGAAATAGCCAAATGTATCAATTGATTTTATTTATTCATGTATTAATTGCCATTGCTTTAATCGCTCTTATTTTATTACAACAAGGCAAAGGTGCTGAAATGGGCGCTGCTTTTGGAAGCGGTGCTTCTCAAACGGTATTCGGTAGCCAGGGTTCTGGATCATTTTTAATGAAAGTGACAGGCATGTTAGCCATGGGATTTTTTGTGACGAGTATTTCTTTGGCCGTGATAGCAGGGCATCAGATTGTAAAAGTTGAAGAGCCAAAGATTGTGATTCCACCTACATCAACAGAATCGAATCAACCGAGCACTCAGCCAACAAATAATATCTCGGTATCGAAAAAATTAGAACAACCAAACAATACAACGAATACTGTGCCAGTAGAAAAGAAACAACCAGTAAAAATGCACGGTAAATCTAATTCTCAAAGAACAGTGAAGAAAAAAGTAAAGGAACAGTAATCTGTCATCCTGAGCGAGTTTTTTATTCTAAATAGATTTGTCATCCTGAGCGTCAGCGAAGGATCTCAAGGTTAATGCTGAGATCCTTCGCTGACACTCAGGATGACAGTTCGCTCAGGATGACAGTGCTTGCAATGTAATTGGTTATAGCTAATTGCCGAAGTGGTGGAATTGGTAGACACGCCGTCTTGAGGGGGCGGTGGCGAAAGCTGTGTCGGTTCGAGTCCGACCTTCGGCACCAAGTTTGGATGTAGAGATGAGAACAACGATATGCTAGAACATTATTTCCCCATTTTAGTTTTTGTTGCAATGGCATTTGCTTTTGGAATCGTACTCGTTACTGCTGGAAGATTATCTGGTGGTAGAAATCCTGACTCAGAAAAAAACTCTCCTTATGAATGTGGTTTTAGTCCTTTTGAAAGCGCTCGATTGCCATTCGATGTTCGTTTTTATTTAGTTGCCATCCTATTTATTATCTTCGATTTAGAAACTGCTTTTTTATTTCCATGGGCTTTAGCGATTCGTACCATCGGTTGGTTTGGTTTTATTGCGATGGCGCTGTTTTTAGGATTACTCGTGATCGGTTTTATTTATGAGTGGAAAAAAGGGGCGTTAGAATGGGAGTAGAACAATTTGCACAGCAAGGGTTTTTGACTACTTCTGTCGATAAATTAGTAGCCTGGGCACGTACAGGTGCTATGTGGCCTATGACTTTTGGATTAGCGTGTTGTGCCGTTGAAATGATGCATGCGGGTGCTTCGCGTTATGACTTAGATCGTTTTGGTATTATCTTTCGTCCAAGTCCTCGTCAATCAGATGTCATGATTGTTGCGGGTACTTTGTGCAACAAAATGGCGCCTGCTTTACGAAAAGTTTATGACCAAATGCCCGATCCTCGTTGGGTTATTTCTATGGGTTCATGTGCAAACGGTGGTGGTTATTACCATTATTCTTATTCTGTCGTTCGTGGATGTGATCGTATTGTGCCTGTTGATATTTATGTCCCAGGATGTCCTCCTACGGCAGAAGCATTGTTATACGGCATTATTCAATTACAAAATAAGATTCGACGAAAAAATAAAATAAAACGGTAAATGTTGCCCCCACCCTAACCCTCCCCCGGAGTACCGGGGGAGGGAAAACGTTTTCCCTCTCCCGGAATATCGAGAGATGGAAATGAAGTTCCCTCCCCCCGGTAATCCGGGGGGAGGGTTAGGGTGGGGGGTCAGATAATTAAAAAGAGAAACGATTGAATGACAAAATTCAAAAGATGAGTTGAAAATTTTAAGCAACGATTTGATCAGGTGATGACTGACGTCATAGTGACGAACGACGATATTACGATTGAAGTTCCTGCCGAAAAAATTCTTGAAGTATGCACAGCTTTACGAAGTGAATTACTATTTCAATTTGATATGTTAATTGATGTGTGCGGTGTCGATTATTTAGAATATGGCTTAGTTGAATGGGCCACAGACACGACAACAGCGACAGGATTCAGCCGTGCAGTAGAAAAATCTTCCGATAAGGAACGAATCACCGATTGGAAGAAGCCTCGTTTTGCAGTGGTTTATCATTTGCTTTCGTTACCATTGAATCAACGATTACGAGTTCGAACTTTTCCAGCAGGAGAACCTCCTCAAGTTGATTCAGTAGAAAGTGTTTGGGCTTCTGCAAATTGGTTTGAGCGAGAAGCATTCGATTTATACGGTATTTTATTCAATGGCCATTCTGATTTACGTCGTATTCTCACGGATTATGGTTTTGTTGGTCATCCATTCAGAAAAGATTTTCCAATCAGTGGGTACATAGAAGTTCGTTATGATGCGAGTCAAGGCCGTGTCATTTACGAACCTGTGAATATAGAACCCCGCATATTAGTGCCTAAAGTAGGGCGTCATGATAACCGTTATTTAGGGGAGCATCCTGAATCATGACAGAAATTCGTAATTACACGTTAAACTTTGGCCCACAGCATCCTGCAGCGCATGGTGTGCTTCGTTTAATTTTAGAATTAGATGGAGAAGTTATCGTACGAGCAGATCCACATATTGGTTTATTACATCGAGCTACTGAAAAATTAGCAGAAACAAAACCATTTAATCAAAGTATTGGTTACATGGATCGTTTAGATTATGTTTCTATGATGGCTAATGAGCATGGTTATGTTTTAGCGATAGAAAAATTATTGGGAATTACACCGCCAATTCGCGCGCAATATATTCGAGTGATGTTTGATGAAATTACTCGAGTTCTAAATCATTTATTATGGCTAGGTGCGACGGCCTTAGATATTGGTGCGATGACAGTATTTCTTTATTGTTTTAGAGAACGTGAAGATTTATTTGATTGTTATGAAGCTGTTTCTGGTGCGCGCATGCACGCAACATATTATCGCCCAGGTGGGGTTTATCGAGATTTGCCGAATAAGATGCCTCAGTATCAACCTTCGCGATGGCATAATGAAAAACAAGTAGACGCAATGAATGCTAATCGCGAAGGTAGTTTATTAGATTTCATTTGGGCTTTTACAGAACGATTTCCAAAATGTGTGGATGAATATGAAACTTTGTTAACAGATAATCGAATTTGGAAACAACGTACAGTGAATATTGGTGTCGTTCCTCCAGAGCGAGCGATCCAATTAGGATTTACGGGACCTATGTTAAGAGGTTCTGGTGTGGAATGGGATCTTCGTAAGAAGCAACCTTATGAAGTGTACGATCAAATTGATTTTTCTATTCCAGTCGGTGTGAATGGTGATTGTTACGATCGATACCTCGTGCGAGTAGAAGAATTGCGACAATCTAATCGAATTATTCGTCAGTGTGTAGAGTGGTTGCGAGCTAACCCAGGTCCTGTTGTGATTAATGATCACAAAATTGTTCCGCCAAGACGACAAGAAATGAAAGATGATATGGAATCTTTGATTCATCATTTTAAATTGTTTACGGAAGGTTATTCTGTTCCTGCTGGTGAAGCTTATGCAGCGGTTGAAGCACCTAAAGGTGAATTTGGTGTGTACTTAGTTTCTGATGGTGCTAATAAACCTTATCGATTGAAAGTGAGAGCGCCAGGATTTTCGCATTTAGCCGCATTAGATGAAATGGTGCGAGGACATATGTTAGCGGATGCTGTTGCGATTTTAGCGAGTCAGGATATCGTGTTTGGTGAGATAGATAGGTGACAGCCCCAGGGGGCTGTCATCCTGAGTGCAGCGAAGGATCTCGTAGTTAAACCTTGAGATCCTTCGCTGGCGCTCAGGATGACAAGATTAAAGTTTATAGAGATTAAAATATGATTGATGAACAAAAAAATACAGTGGTTCTATCCAAAGAGATACTTCAAGAAATTGATACATGGGTAGAAAAATATCCTCCAGATCAAAAGCAGTCTGCAGTGTTGTTTGCATTGACATTAGTACAAGAAAAGCATGGTGGATGGTTGACTGAAGCATTGATGGATGCGGTTGCAGATTATTTAGGAATGCCGCGTGTTGCTGTGTATGAAGTCGCTACGTTTTATTCTATGTATGACTTAAAACCCGTAGGACGGCATAAAATTCATGTCTGCAACAATATTTCTTGCATGCTCCGTAATTCAGATGAAGTGATTCAGCATTTAGAAAATAAATTGGATATTAAAGTGGGGCAAACAACTGCTGATGGAAAATTTACTTTGAAGACAGCAGAGTGTTTGGCTGCCTGTGCTAATGCACCGATGATGCAGATTGATAAAACTTATTATGAAGATTTAACCAAAGAAAAAATCGATAAAATTTTAGAGCAATTTGATTGATGGATACTATGACACAACAAAACTTAGTTTGTTTTCGAACATTTCACCTTGAAAAACCTTGGACGCTAAAGGCTTATGAAAGCGTTGGTGGTTATTCTGCATGGCGTAAGATTTTAAAAGAAAAAACGCCACCAGAAAAAATTATTGAAGAGCTCAAAAAATCTGCGTTGCGTGGTCGTGGTGGTGCAGGATTTTCTACAGGTTTGAAATGGAGTTTTATTAAACGTGATCAAGCGCCGCAAGTTTATGTGGTTTGTAATTCTGATGAAGGCGAACCAGGTACTTGTAAAGATCGAGAAATTCTTCTCAATAATCCACATCAATTGATCGAAGGTATGGCGATCGGTGCTTACGTCATGGGTTCAACCGTCGGATACAACTATTTGCGTGGAGAGTTTTGGGAACCATTTCAACGATGTGAAGGTGCTTTAAAAGAAGCTTATGCCGCAGGATTATTAGGAAAAAATATTTTAGGTTCTGGTGTAGATTTTGATTTGTATAATCATTTAGGCGCTGGAGCGTATATCTGTGGAGAAGAAACCGCTTTATTAAATTCATTAGAAGGGAAGAAAGGCCTTCCTCGTTTTAAACCACCATTCCCCGCTAATTATGGACTTTATGGAAAACCAACGACGGTTAATAACACAGAAACATTTGCATCTGTGCCTGTCATTATGGAAAAAGGAGCGGAGTGGTTCTTGAATTTAGGAAAACCAAATAATGGAGGCACTAAAATTTTTAGTGTCACAGGTCATGTTAACAAACCTGGTAATTACGAAGTGCCGTTAGGAATTCCATTCCGTGAATTATTAGAAATCGCAGGTGGTGTTCGTCAAGGTCATTCATTAAAAGCAGTTATTCCTGGTGGAACTTCCATGCCAATTTTACCTGCACATATCATGATGGAAGTTGATATGGATTATGAAAGTATCCAAAAAGCAGGATCCATGTTGGGTTCAGGAGCTGTTATTGTCATGGATGACACTACTTCTATGGTGAGTGTACTTCGACGCATTGCAGAATTTTATATGGAAGAATCTTGTGGTCAGTGTACGCCGTGTCGTGAAGGGACTGGATGGCTTGCAAGAATGGCGCATCGTTTGGAACATGGCCAAGGTATGCGTGGTGATTTGGAAAAGTTAAAATCAGTTGCAGATAATATTGAAGGACGAACGATCTGTGCATTAGGTGAAGCCGCTGCTTGGCCAGTGCAAGGATTGATAAAGCATTTTTATACGGAGTTGGCGTCGCATATTAAGTAATTAATGAAAAAATGAGCTTGTTGTCATCCTGAGCGTAGCGAAGGATCTCGTGATACCGCTGAGATCCTTCGCTACGCTCAGGATGACAAGTTTATAGATAGAGGGTTAATAATGGTCACAATTGAAATTGATGGTAAGAAAATAGAAACAGAATCTGGAAAGATGATCATCGAAGTGGCTGACGCGCATAATATTCCTATTCCTCGTTTTTGTTATCATAAAAAATTATCTATTGCTGCCAATTGCCGTATGTGTTTGGTAGAAGTTGAAAAATCTCGTAAACCATTACCTGCTTGTGCAACGCCCGTTGCAGATGGCATGAAAGTTTTTACGCAATCTCAACAGGCGATTATTTCACAAAAAGCGGTGATGGAATTTCTTTTGATTAATCATCCATTAGATTGCCCTATCTGCGATCAAGGGGGTGAGTGTGAATTACAAGATGTTTCTATGGGATATGGCCCAGATATTTCTCGTTATACAGAAGAAAAACGAGTGGTTGATGATGAAAATTTAGGTTCTCTCATTTCAACAGATATGACTCGTTGCATTCAATGCACGCGTTGTGTTCGTTTCGGAGAAGAAGTTGCAGGATTTCGAGAATTAGGAGCCACAGATCGTGGTGAAAACATGCAAATTGGTACTTACGTCAAAAGTGGTATGCGTTCTGAAATTTCTGGCAACATTATTGATTTGTGTCCTGTGGGCGCGTTGACTTCTAAACCCTATCGATTTACTGCAAGAGCTTGGGAATTAACGCAAGCGAATTCCATAGCGCCACACGATTGCTTAGGCTCTCATATTTATTTGCATACGCGTAGACAAGAAGTGATGCGAGTAGTGCCTAAAGAGAATGAAGCACTGAATGAAACATGGTTATCTGATCGTGATCGATATAGTTATGCGGGTTTGAATCACGATAGAGTAGATGTTCCACTCATCAATAATAATGGTATATGGCAAGAAACAGATTGGTCTACCGCACTGAATACGATTGTTGAAAAATTACGTTTGGTGATTGAAAAGTCAGGTGCTGAACAAATTGCTGCATTAGCTTCTCCTAGTTCTACTGTGGAAGAATTTTATTTGTTACAAAAGCTCATGCGCGGATTAGGTTCTCATAATATTGATCATCGATTAAAGCAATGCGATTTCTCTGATCAAACGCATGCTTCTATATATCCTCATATCGATTTTCCTTATGCGGATTTAGAAAATAAAGAAGCGATTTTATTGATAGGTTCTAATATTCACTCTGAACAACCACTCGCTGCTGTGCGATTAAGAAAAGCCGTACTACGTGGTGCAAGCGCTTGGGTTATTAATCCTGTTGATTATGACATGCATTTCCCTGTGAAAAAATCTGATATTACGACAGCGTTAGTTGAGCATACAGCGAAAATTGCAAAAGCATTGCTGGAAGATAAACCAGCGGATATTCCTGCAGGTGCAGAAGCATTATTGACAACTATTCATGTGGATAGCGGTGCGAAAGAAATTGCGCATGCTTTAAAGAAAGCTAATAAAGCGGTTGTTATATTAGGTGCGATTGCAGAGCAGCATCCACAAGCTGCTACATTACGTGCATTAGCACACACAATTGGTCACTTGAGTGGTGCTCGAATAGTGATATTCACGGAAGGTGCAAACAGTGCAGGTGCATGGTTAGCGGGTGCGATTCCACATCGTGAAGCGGCTGGAAAATCTGTCGCTAAATTTGGATTAACAGCACGTGAAAGTTTAGAAGCAAAATTAAAAGCTTATATACTGTTTGGTATCGAACCGGAATTAGATTGTGCTAATCCTCATTTAGCTTTGGAAGCACTTAAAAATGCTGATTTTGTAGTCGTCATGTCTGCTTATAAAAATAAAGAAATGACCAAATATGCAGATATCATTTTACCCATAACACCGTTTACAGAAACTTCAGGTACTTTTGTGAATCTGTCAGGTATATGGCAAAGTTTTCAAGGTTGTGTGCCTCCATTCAGTGAAGCAAGACCTGGTTGGAAAGTATTACGCGTACTCGGTAATTTTTTTGATTTACCAGATTTTGAATATGCTTCTTCAGAGCAAGTATCAGATGAATTAAAGGCTTTAACCGAAACTATTAATTTAGCAAAAGGGTATTCTTGGTATTTTCCAAAGAGTTTAAAAGAATCTTCTCATTCATTACAGCGTATTGCGGAGTGGCCTATTTATCGTATAGATAGTTTAGTGCGTCGTTCGGAACCATTGCAGCGTTCAGCGACATTGGAACCACTCGGAGTACGAATGAATGGTAAAACTGCAGAAAATTTACAATTGAAAGCTAATGATATGGCATTAGTACAGCAAAATGATAATGAAGTGAATTTGCCAGTAATTATTGATGCACGTATTCCAGATAATGTAGTTGGAGTTGCAGCAGGATATGCAGAGACTGCGCATTTAGGTGATACGTTTTCAGAGATTATTGTTAAGAAAGCTTAACCTTGATGGGGCTTGTGAAATTAGGGTTCCCTTGTCATCCTGAGCGTCAGCGAAGGATCTCAGTGATATCACGAGATCCTTCGCTGACGCTCAGGATGACAAGCTCGTTAGAATAGTAGTAAATGAAAATATTTAAAAAAGGTAAATGGTTATGTTTGATCAATTACAAACACTGATTTGGATTATTATAAAAATCACGGTCATTGTTTTACCACTCCTTATTTTAGTGGCGTATGTAACATATGCTGAACGTAAAGTGATTGGTTATATACAAGTGCGTGTTGGACCTAACCGAGTTGGGTTAAAAGGGTTGCTGCAACCATTTGCTGATTTGATTAAATTGGTATTTAAAGAAATTGTTGTTCCTTCTCGATCGAATCCTTATTTATTTATCATCGCGCCCATTTTATCTTTGGTGCCAGCGCTCATTGCATGGGCGGTTGTTCCTTTTTCTGATGGGTTAGTACTTTCGAATATTAACGCAGGTGTTTTGTTTTTATTTGCGGTGAGTTCACTGAGTGTATACGGTGTGTTGGTTGCTGGATGGGCATCCAACTCTAAATACGCCATGTTTGGTGCATTACGTTCTGCCGCTCAAACAGTTTCTTATGAAATTGCCATGGGTTTCTCTTTGGTAGGGGTATTAATGGCGGCAGGTTCCATGAATTTATCTCAAATTGTTGCAGCACAAAGCGGTGGAATTTGGCAATGGTATTTTTTACCTTTGCTCCCATTGTTTGTAGTGTTTTGGATTTCTGGTATTGCTGAAACCAACCGTGCACCTTTTGATTTAGTCGAAGGAGAATCTGAAATTGTCGCTGGATTTCATGTGGAATATTCCGGCGTAGGATTCGCTTTATTTTTCCTAGCTGAATACGCCAGCATGGTATTAATTTCAGTATTATTATCTTTATTTTTCTTAGGTGGATGGTTGTCACCCTTTGAAGGTATTCCTGGAATCGAAAAATTATTTGCGTGGATCCCAGGGTTTGCTTGGTTATTCATTAAAACTGCTTTCTTCTTATTTGTGTATATTTGGATACGAGCGACTTTTCCTCGATATCGTTATGATCAACTCATGCGTTTGGGTTGGAAGGTGCTCATTCCTGTGACGTTAGTATGGATTGCTGTATTAGGTATTTTAATTAAGTGTCATTGTCCACCATGGTTTGCAATATGAAAAAAATTACAGAATATTTTCGATATTATCTAAAAACATTTTTTCTTTGGGAATTATTCCAAGGTTTGAAAGTAACTTTACGGTATTTCTTTAAAAGAAAAATCACCGTGCAATTTCCCGAGGAAATGACTCCGATTTCTCCTAGATTTCGGGGGTTATTAGCATTAAGACGTTATCCCAACGGTGAAGAACGTTGTATTGCGTGTAAATTGTGTGAAGCGGTTTGTCCTGCATTAGCAATTACGATCGAAGCAGAACCACGAGAAGACGGTTCTCGTCGTACGACACGTTATGACATCGACATGTTTAAATGTATTAATTGCGGATTTTGTGAAGAATCATGCCCAGTTGATTCTATTGTGGTGGCTCCTATTCAGCATTACCACATGGAAAATCGGGGTGAAAATATAATGACTAAAGAAAAACTATTAGCAATCGGCGATTTGATGGAAGAACGTTTGTATGCTGATAGAGAGGCTGATGCACCATATCGATGAGATGCATCCCCACCCTAACCCTCCCCCGGAGTACCCGGGGAGGGAATAAAGGTTCCCTCCCCCGGAGGGCCGGGAGAGAGAATAAAAGTTCCCTCCCCCGGTATTCCGGGGGAGGGCTAGGGTGGGGGGACTCTTGCGAAATATAAAGATTTGAGCGAGGTGAAAAATGAATCCAATTCCTATTTCAATGCTTATTTTTTACTTGTTTGCTGGGATTGCTGTATTGTCAGCTATTATGGTAATCGCTTCTAATAATCCTGTGCGCGGCGTTTTATTCCTAGTGGTAACATTTATTGCAAGCTCAGGCATGTGGATGATGGCGCAAGCAGAATTTCTTTCTTTGATATTAGTGTTGGTTTACGTTGGCGCCGTCATGACATTATTTTTATTTGTGGTCATGATGATTAATATCGAACTCACTTCTCAAAAAAGAAAGTTTTCATATTATTTACCGTTTGGTGCAGGCATTATTTTATTATTAGTCTTGATGATGTTAATTGCATTGCATCCACAATATTTTAGTTTTGGCAGTATGCCTTCAGGAGTCTTACCAAAAGGTGCTAATACGGAATTGCTCGGAAAAGTTTTATATACCAACTATGCCTATCCATTTATTGTGGCCGGTGTTTTATTATTAACAGCAATTATCGCTGCCATTAGTTTAGTGCATCGACGTCCTAGAGATTGTAAGTCACAACAAGTGACTGAGCAGATAAAAACACGTCGTGAATTACGGGTACGAATTGTCAACTTACCATCAGAGAAAAAAGAGGACTAATATTTTTATGATCCCATTTACTCACTATTTAGTTGTTGCTGCTTTATTGTTTGCCATTGGATTAGCCGGCATTATTTTAAATCGAAGAAATGTCATTTTATTATTAATGTGTGTTGAGTTGATGTTATTAGCTGTTAATACGAACTTTATTGCCTTCTCAAATTATTTAGGTGATATGGCGGGGCAAGTATTCGTATTCTTTATTTTAACAGTAGCTGCTGCAGAAGCGGCTATTGGTTTAGCGTTGGTTACTTTGTTATTCCGAAATCGGGGTGACATTGATGTTGAAAAAATGAATTTGCTGAAAGGATAAACCGTGAATCAGTATTTATATCATGTTGTTTTAGGCATTGTATTAGCTCCATTAGCAGGCTCTTTGATCGCTGGATTATTTAGAAATCAAATTGGTCGGTTGGGCGCACAGTACGCCACCATTTTGGGAGTGTTTATTTCGTTTGCATTATCTTTATTCGTTGCGAAAGCCATATGGTTAGATGGTATTTCTCCCAAAGATTTCTTAGGTTATATATGGATGTCTGGAAATACGATTTTTCCATTTACTTTTAAAGTTGGATTTTTAATTGACCGCCTCAGTGCATTGATGATGGTGGTTGTGACTTTCGTTTCGCTTTTAGTGCATATCTATAGTATTGGTTACATGGCAGATGATGATGGGTATCAACGATTCTTTAGCTATATCTCATTATTTACTTTTGCCATGTTAATGTTGGTGACAGCTGATAACTTTTTACAATTATTCTTTGGGTGGGAAGGTGTTGGTTTAGTTTCTTATCTTTTAATCGGGTTTTGGTTTAAGAAAGAGTCTGCTATCCAAGGAAATTTAAAAGCGTTTCTCGTGAATCGAGTCGGTGACTTTGGATTTATTTTAGGAATTGCCGTGATCTTTACTTATGTCGGTAATTTAGATTATGCCGCAGTTTTTAGTCACGCAACAGAATTGGCTGCTGATAAAATCAGTTTATTCTCAGGTACTTCTTGGTCTGTTGTGACTGTGATTTGTATTTTATTGTTTGTGGGTGCTATGGGTAAATCAGCACAAGTGCCTTTGCATGTGTGGTTACCTGAATCTATGGAAGGTCCAACACCGATTTCTGCATTAATCCACGCGGCAACGATGGTGACAGCGGGTGTGTTTATGGTTGCACGTATGTCTCCCTTGTATGAATTGTCACAAACGGCATTAACACTCGTCATAGTCATTGGTGCCACAGGTGCGTTATTCACAGGGTTATTAGCCATTGTGATGAATGATATTAAAAGAGTGGTTGCTTATTCTACTTTGTCACAATTAGGTTATATGATGGTGGCTATGGGTGCTTCTGCTTATTCTGCCGGTATATTTCACTTAGCAACGCATGCTTGTTTTAAAGCATTATTATTCTTAGGCGCTGGCTCAGTTATTATGGCGATGCATCATGAACAAGATATGCGAAAAATGGGTGGGTTGTGGAAGCGCATGCCGATTACTTATATTTGCTTTCTAATTGGTACTTTGGCTTTATGCGCAATCCCTCCGTTTGCAGGTTTCTATTCCAAAGATACCATTATTGAAGCAGCGCAATTGTCCACTATTCCAGGCGCATCTTATGCGTATTACTGTGTGTTGATTGGCGCTTTTGTTACGGCACTTTATTCATTCCGTGCTTTCTTTTTAACTTTCCATGGAAAACCTCGCATGGATCATCACACGTTTGAGCATGTCCATGAAACACCTTGGGTAGTTTGGGTACCACTGGTTTTATTAGCAATTCCTTCTGTATTGTTAGGCGCATTTTTAATAAGTCCTATGTTATACGATACGCATACTGTGTTGGGAAATTCTGTCACCGTATTATCACAACATAATGTATTAGCTGAAATGAAACATGAATTTCACGGGGCATTAGCCATGATTCCTCATGCTTTATTGACAGTCACTTTTTGGTTGGTGATAGCAGGAATCTTCGTTGCTTGGTTGGCTTATATCAAAATGCCAAATTTACCGGGCTGGTTTGCTCAACGTTTTTCTCTCTTATATCGAGTCTTTGTGGATAAATATGGTTTTGATGCGTTGAATCAAATGGTATTTGTGAAGGGTACGAAAAATTTTGGAAATGCATTATTTAAGATAGGCGATCGTAAAATCATCGATGGATTTTTTGTCAATGGATCAGGAATCTCTGTGCGTTGGATTGCTTTGCGTGCCCGTCTTGCTGAGTCTGGTTATTTATACCATTACGTAACAGCCATGATTTTAGGTTTATTAATCTTCTTATTTATTATGTTGACATCTGGGGTGATAGATTAATGATGACACAAATACCTTTACTCAGTTTATTGATATGGTCACCGATTGTTGGTGCTGTATTTACTTTGATGGCTGGAGATAAGCGTCAATCAACTTGGGCACGTCGTATTTCTTTGTTAACCGTTTTGATCAACATGGCATTGTGTATTCCTCTATATTTAAACTTCGATCAAAGCAGTGCATCTATGCAATTCACTGAATATCTTCGATGGTTGCCAGCTTTTGGTATTGATTATGAATTGGGTGTGGATGGTATTTCTGTCGCATTAATTCTATTAACGACTTTTACTACGTTCGTTGCACTTATAGCAACATGGCATAGTATAAAAACAAAAGTAGCGCAGTACTCAGCCGCATTTTTAATTATGCAAGGATTGCTTGTTGGCGTTTTCACTTCGCTTAATGCCATTTTGTTTTATATATTTTGGGAAGCAACCTTAGTTCCTATGTTTTTAATCATTGGAATTTGGGGCAGTGATAACCGCGTATATGCAGCAATTAAATTCTTTTTGTATACATTCTTAGGTTCTGTGCTCATGCTGATTGCTTTCATTTATTTAGGAATGAAAGCAGGCACATTTAGTCTTTTGAGTTTTTATACCTTACCAATCGGCATGACGGCGCAAATTCTCATTTTTGTCGCTTTCCTATTATCATTCGCCATCAAAGTACCTATGTGGCCAGTGCATACGTGGTTACCTGATGCACATACAGAAGCACCAGCCGGAGGTTCTATTGTTCTTGCTGCTGTTTTATTAAAACTCGGGGCTTATGGTTTCTTACGATTTAGTTTACCAATCGCTCCTGATGCTTCTCATTATTTAGCATGGTTTATGATCGCTTTATCTTTAATTGCAGTTATCTATATTGGGTTTGTTGCGATTGTGCAAACTGACATGAAAAAACTGATCGCATATTCTTCGATTTCACATATGGGATTTGTGACGTTAGGATTTTTTGTGATTTATCTCATTGTAAAAAGCGGTCATGTTGAGCAAGTAGGTTTAGCATTTGAAGGTGCTATTTTCGTGATGATTTCGCATGGATTTATTTCTGGTGCACTCTTCGCTGCTGTGGGTTATTTATATGAGCGATTGCATACACGACAAATTAAAGATTTTGGTGGCATTGTGAATACCATGCCATTGATGGCTTCTTTTGTGATGCTATTTGTGATGGGTAATGCAGGATTACCGGGTACTTCAGGATTCGTTGGTGAATTTATGGTGATATTAGGCAGTGCACAAGCAAATTTCTGGGTGGCATTTGCCGCGGGTACTACGTTGATGTTAGGTGCTGCGTATAACTTGTGGATGTATAAACGAGTTTTCTTTGGAGATATCGTGAACGCACAAGTGGCGTTAGTCAGAGACATCAAAGGGTTTGAAGTATTTGCTTTCGGTTTATTGGGATTGATGGTTTTATTTTTTGGATTATATCCTGCACCCATTTTAAATTTAGTGCATACGTCAGCCCAACATATTTTAACACTGGGTACTATGACAAAGTTGTAAAGCCCCCACCCTAACCCTCCCCCGGGGTACCGGGGGAGGGGAGAATGATGCTTCTTCTTTGGTACCGATAAACAATTCCCTCCCCCGGTACTCCGGGGGAGGGTTAGGGTGGGGGTAGCATTTTGCAATGACACAATAGGTAAAAGTAAAAGTGTAACGGAGAAAAATTATGAATTTCCAATTTCCCCATTTTAGTGCGGCACTGCCTGAAATCTTTTTACTCAGCATGACGTGCTTAGTATTACTTACAGAATTATTCATGAAATATTCCCGTTCCGTTGTTTATGTTCTAAGCCAAGTCGCATTATTAGGAACAGCTATATTATTCATTCTTGGATTTAATAATATTTCTTACACCACTTTCAATGGACATTTAATTTTTGATGCATTGGGCAGTTTATTAGGAATATTTATTTGTATCATCGCGTGCATTGCCTTTATTTATGCAAAGCACTATACGCGCGATAGAAACATTCCCAATGAATATTACATCTTAGGCTTATTCTCGACGTTAGGTATGTTAGTAATGGTAACCGCTCAATCCTTTTTAATGATTTATCTAGGATTAGAATTATTGTCATTACCACTATATGCCATGGTGGCATTACAGAAAGATTCTCCAACAGCCACTGAAGCTGCAATGAAATATTTTGTGATGGGTGCTATTGCTTCGGGCATGTTGTTATACGGCTTATCATTATTATACGGTGTGAGTGGCAGTTTAAATCTTCCTGCCGTCGCATCAGCAATTACAACAATGCCTGAGAAACAACACTTAGTTTTAGTATTTGCTTTAGTGTTTGTGATTGCAGGCCTAGGATTTAAACTAGCCGCAGCGCCATTTCATATGTGGGCCCCTGATGTGTATACAGGTGCTCCAACCGCAGTGACGGCGTTTCTAGCAAGCGCACCTAAGATTGCTGCTTTAGGTATGGCGTTTCGATTATTAATAACCGCATTACCTCAAATAGTTTCTCAGTGGCATGAGTTGCTGATCATTCTATCGGTCTTATCGATCACCATTGGTAATGTCATCGCCATTGCGCAGAGCAATTTGAAACGTATGCTCGCGTATTCAGCCATCGCACATATTGGCTATATGCTATTAGGTTTATTGTCTGGTAATGCACAAGGATATTCTGCCGCACTATTTTATATTTTGGTTTACTCCATTATGTCTGTGGGTGGTTTCGGTATGATTGTGTTACTCAGCCGTCGAGGATTTGAAGCAGAAAATATCGAAGATTTTAAAGGCTTAAATAGTCGCAATCCATGGCTTGCCTTTATGATGATGTTGCTCATGCTGTCCATGGCTGGTGTTCCTCCTACCGTTGGATTTTTTGCAAAACTACTCGTCTTAAAAGCGGTTGTGCAAACTCAAATGGTTTGGTTAGCGGTCTTTGCTGTATTACTCGCCATTGTTGGCGCGTTTTATTATCTGCGTGTCATTAAAACGATGTATTTCGATGCCCCAGGAGATCCCACACCCATCGCTTGCGCATCCGACACTCGCCTCATGATCTCCATCAACAGCTTAGCACTCCTCGTGTTAGGCATCTTCCCCGGCGCACTACTAGAAGTCTGTCGAGTCGCGTTTGGGCTTTGATAGTAGTCTCAGCGTTTATACCCTATAAGGGATAAATTTGGTTTTATCCGTTATAGGGGATAAAACAGATAAACTCGATTGGTGCGTAAAAAGCAAGCATCCGTAAATTTTACGGAATTGATTTTATATTAAAACTGCTGCTAGTATCGTTCGCATTTGTTCTACTACAATTTCAAAGGCTTATTCTGAGCCTCACAATTTGTAATAACAAAAATGTTTTTAAGTCTGATATCAACAGAATCTATGAAGATTAGTGAGCTGCTATTTTAAAGGGCTTCCACTTGTGATAGGAGAAGAAAAATGAGCTATGTAAGGCCAGGGTTATATGGTGGTAAAGATTTATCTGGTTGTTATTTATATTTGAGTGATGACTTTGCGCCTTTATTCGGATATCGATCATTAGACCATTTTATGGAACATACGAGAACAGATTATGATATTAAAGCTAAAGCAGTAGAGCTTGCTCCTGTTCTTATTGAAGAAGATAAAAAAGTAGTTACTAATGAATGTGCTATAAAAATGGTAACTTTTGCTTGTTTTACTAATGATACTTGGTCTCTTATGTACGCCGAAAAGAAACCTATATACAAAGATAATAAAATATATGGTGTTGCGAGTTCTTATATTGAAGTTACTGAGAAAAGGATGCAATCATTTCTTTTAAATTCATGCGAAAAAAATTATTTTTTTGAAAATAAAAAGAAACAATTTAGTTTTAATTTCCAGCAAAATCACAATGAAAAGCTCTTCTCTAAACGCGAATCAGAATGTTTATTTTTTGTTATTCGAGGAAAGGCTTGCAGTGAAATTGCATCAATACTAGGAATTAAGCGTAGAACAGTTGAAGTTTATGTTGATAATTTAAAAGAAAAACTAAAAGTTTTTAATAAAAGCCAGCTTATTGAGAAAGCATTGAGTTTAGGATATTACTTTATTATTCCTGAGTCCATAATCGATATCATTTGAGATGGTTGGTGGAGAAAAACATTGTAAAGCCCCCTCAAGCGCATCCAATTAAAAGTAGAGACCAATCATATGCTAGACGCCATAAATTCCCAGGGCGTTTTGTCGCCTAGAGAAGAATGAGGTCGCTGTCCGTTATACATCTCCATC
>JAFEDO010000121.1 GCA_018241565.1 Pseudomonadota bacterium | reverse complement strand
GATTTTATAAATATTTTGATTATAAAGGAGAAGTGTTTGAAAAAACTTTCCAAAAAATACTTAATTCTGACGATTATAAAGTTCCCGATAAAATTATTGTATTAACTCTCGCCAATAAAGATGCGGAAAAATACGTGGTTTCTTGGGCAAGACATTCTTCTTTGTCTAATAAAACGCCTTATATTCTAAGAAATAAAAATCACTGGTATGTTGCCGACAACCCTTTTATTTTTAGCTCTAATCAAGATAGATATATGATTTTTGCAGATGTTTTATTCGATATGGTTGACGAAAAACCATTATATCCTAATAAAAAACCCGCTCTCATTAGAGTAGAAGATGTCAATATTGGATATACCACACCAAAACAACTCACTCAACTTGTTAACTTATTCAGGCGATTGAAAATGAAATTTTCAATCGCACTCATTCCCATTTTTTATGATCCACTCATGACTATTACAAAAAACCCAGGTGAATTAGAAAAAACGATTAACGACAGTCAATCATTTTTAAATGCTCTTAAATTCGCTGAACAAAATGGAGCAAGCTTTATTTGGCACGGTGTTACTCATCAATACAATAACAAAAAAAATCCTTTCAATGGCATGAGTGGCGCAGATTTCGAATTCTGGGATGCGACTAAACACACACCTATTGAAGAAGATTCACCCACTTACGTCATCAACAGACTCCAAAGAGGTGCAGATGTTTTATCAGCAGCTAATATAAAACCCTCGGCATGGATGCCTTCTCATTACTTAGCGTCACCCCTAGACTGTATTCTGTTCGGACAATTGTTTTACTGGAATGTGGGAAAAGTCACTTACTTTGTCTATCAAGCCACCGATTTACAAAAACTACCTCAAAATCTCACTTTTAATGAATCATGGCCTGGCAATAGTGCTTCTAGACTTCAGTATTTATCTAAATTAACTATCACTTCCGATACTTCAAACTTAGGCCCTCAAATGTTTCCCTATGAAATTTATCAAGACTATTATGGTCAAAGAGTAATACCTGAGGATGTTGGAAATCTTCAACCTTTTCTTAATAATCAAGTTGTTCAAGTAGAAGATATTGATGACATGATAAAAATAATACGCCGCAATCGTGTACTCCGAGATGTATGGGCTTCTTATTTCATACACCCATTTCTTTTAAATAGCAGAAACCAGGGAGGGATTGCACGTTATCCAGGTGATGTTGAAGATATTCAAAAATTAGTTGTAGAAACTCAAAATGCAGGTTATGAATTTATCGATTTAAAAGAATGGGTAAAGCAACATTCCCCACACTAAAACTAATTAAAAATTATGTTTAATCTTCTAACGTAATTAAACTTGCATTTCCACCAGCGGCAGTCGTATCAACACAAACACTGCGCTCATGACATAATCGCAATAAATAATTAGGGCCTCCTGCTTTAGGTCCTGTCCCTGATAATCTTTCACCTCCAAAAGGCTGTAATCCCACAACAGCACCAATCATATTGCGGTTCACATAGCAGTTTCCAACATGCGTTAATCCCTGAATGTAAGTCACCTTACTTTCTATTCGACTGTGGATCCCTAACGTTAATCCGTATCCTGTTGCATTAATCGATGCAATGATGCGATCTAAATCTTTAGCCTTATAACGAATCACATGTAATATAGGACCAAAAACTTCTCGCGTTAATTCCGACAAATCATTCAATTCATAAATATGTGGAGAAAAATAATGTCCTTTATTTTGTTCATCTTTTAACGGAAATTTATACAGTAATTTGGCCTCTTTATTCATACGTTCAGCATGCGCTTGCAACTCTTTTTTTGCATTAGCATCAATCACAGGTCCACAATCTGTTCGCAGAAAACTTGGATCACCACATTGTAATTCAGCCACTGCACCAATTAACATCTTCAATACTTTGTCAGCAATATCTTCTTGTAAAAACAAAACTCGTAATGCTGAACAGCGTTGTCCTGCACTCCCAAATGCTGAACGAATAACATCTCTCACCACTTGTTCTGGTAATGCACTCGAATCTACTATCATGGCATTTTGGCCACCTGTTTCAGCAATAAATGGCACAATTGAACCTTGGCGTCCTGCCAACGTTTGATTAATATTTTTTGCGGTTTCAGTAGAACCTGTAAATATAACTCCCGCAATTCGTTCGTCAGATATTAACTGTTGACCAACCGTGCTGCCCTTTCCAGGCAACAAATGTAAAACATTGGCAGGAACACCAGCGACATGTAATAAGCGAACAACTAATCCAGCAACTAAAGGTGTTTGACCTGCTGGTTTTGCTAAAACACAATTACCGGCCGCAAGCGCTGCAACGACTTGTCCCGTAAAAATAGCTAATGGAAAATTCCAAGGACTAATACAAACTTTAATACCACGGCCACGATAAATCATTTCATTATGTTCACCCGTATATCCTTTGAAAACGACTGGGTTTTCAAATTGGCTCCGTGCTAATTGCGCATAGTAACGACAAAAATCTGTTGCTTCACGAACTTCTGATAATGCATCTGGAATTGTTTTTCCTGCCTCACGAATTAACAATGTCATCAATTCTGATCGATGTTGTTCAAATAAATCTGCGGTTTTTTCTAAATAATGAGCACGAGTAGAAACAGGTGTATTTGCCCAGTCCTTAGCAATTTCATGAGCCGCTTGCAACGCTGTTTCAACTTCTTCTTTTGTCGCTTCCTTCACTTTTCCAATGATTTGATCATTCTGATTGGGAGAATAAACAGGATGTCCACCATCAATATGCTCATGTCCACAGACAATAGGCGCAACACTCCAAGGTTTTTCTGCTGCTTTTATCAATTGAGATTGTAATTCTTCTAGGATTAAAACATCTGTGAGTGCCAAACCTTTAGAGTTCAAACGATTTGTGAAAATTTCATTAGGTAACGAAATCTTAGGATGTACTTTAGGTTCATAATTCTCTACCAAAGTGATTGGGTTTTGAATTAAATCATCCACAGGAATTTTGTGATTAAAAATTTGGTTGACGAAAGCACTATTAGCCCCATTTTCCAATATCCGACGAACGAGATAAGGTAATAAATCTTCATAATGTCCTATGGGTGCGTAAATTCGACAAGGAATATTGAGTTTATCTTTAGGTGTCACCTGTTCATACAAACTGTATCCCATCCCATACAAGCATTGAAATTCGAAATCTCGATAATCTCCTGCTAACTCAACTATAGTTGCGACGGTGTAAGCGTTATGTGTTGCAAATTGTGGATAGATCCATTCTGTGTTTTTTAAAATTTTTTGCGCACAACACAAATAAGAAACATCCGTTGTGCCTTTACGAGTATAAACTGGAAAATCTTCTAAGCCTTGCATTTGTGCAAGCTTAATTTCTGTATCCCAATAAGCACCTTTCACTAATCGAACAGGAATACGACGCTGAGATTTTTTTGCGAGCTCAATAATCCAATCAATCACTTCAGGCGCTCTTTTTTGATATGCTTGAACGACGATACCGAATCCTTGCCATCCACCAAGAGCAGCATCCGCAAATATTTTTTCAACTAAATCTAATGATAAATCCAAGTGTTCTGCCAGCTCAGCATCAATCATTAAACCCATATTGGCTTGTTTAGCTGATTGAATAAGAGAAAATAATTTGAGTGTTAATTCTTCTAATACTCGTTCTTTTTGTGCGAATTCATAGCGTGGGTGTAAAGCAGATAACTTAATAGAAATAGCTGGCATTTGGTGCAAAGCTAATCCTTTCGCCTTTTCACTAATTTTTAAAATCGCTGCTTGGTAAGACTCAAAATATCTTTCAGCATCTTCTTGTGTAAAAGCCGATTCTCCTAACATATCATAAGAAAACAAATATCCTTTCTCTTCGTATTTTTTCGCTTCCTTCATAGCAGCTTCAGTTGTTTCAGCCAAAACAAAATGATGACTCAAAGATTTAATTTGTTGATTCACTGCGGTACGAATGATGGGTTCACTCCCTTTACTCACCCATTTTTTTAATCGTCCTTTAAAACTTTTTGCTTCTTTATCGTTTTTTAATATTTTGCCCGTAAATGCTAGCGCAAATTGATTGAGCTTCGAAAAGAAACCTTCGCTCTGGCCAGTATGCTCATTCCAATTGATCCCCGTTAACTTATCTTGAATGAGATGATCAGCCGTCTCATGATCAGGAATTCTTAATAAAGCTTCTGCCAACGACATTAAAGCAATACCAGCAGAGCTATTCAGTGGATACTCTACAAAAAGAGCCTCTGCTTGACCTTGGGTTAAATTTTGCTGCCGTATTGCTTCTATCAATTGCCTAGCACGTGATGCAATACGCTTTTGCATATCTGGTGTCAGATTAACTTGTTGCAATAAATCAGCGACTGCTTTTGTTTCATCTTTTCGATAATTAGTCGTGATTTTTCGACGTTGTTCATTCTGAGGTTGAATCAAAGTATTGAATAACATGAGTTCACCTTATTATTTTTGTTTGAGGCATTATAAGAGGTGACCGAGAGATATCAATCAAACTTTACTTTGATATCACTAAAAACTAATGATAAGATTTCCTCAAAGTTTACCAAAAAGGGAAAGTGAAAATGAATATACGGGACTTAAAGTATCTAATAGCACTCGTTGAACATAAACATTTCGGAAAGGCAGCAGATGCCTGCCACACCAGCCAGCCGACCCTTAGCATGCAAATTAAAAAGCTTGAGGATTTTTTAGGCGTAAAAGTCGTCGAACGAGACAATAGGAATGTCTTGGTAACTCCTGAAGGTCATCTCCTTGCTGAAAAAGCACGCACTATCGTGAATAATATTGATGAATTAAGACTTTTAGCAAAAACCATCAGTGATCCTTATGGCGGAGAAATGAAGATCGGCATCATTCCTACACTAGGGCCTTATTTGCTTCCTCTTATCATGCCCAAATTAGCGGAAGCCTATCCTAATTTAAAAATTTATCTTCTCGAACAAAAAACTCATGAAATTTTAGAGCAATTAAGATTTGGAAAACTTGACGCTATTATTTTAGCTCTACCTATCTCTGACGAAGATTCAACGGCCATGCCACTATTTACCGAAGAATTTATTTTAGCAGTTCCTAAAACACATCCTCTTGCGAAAAAATCTTCTGTAGAACAGCAACAACTTAAAAAAGAAAAAATATTACTATTAGATGAAGGACATTGTCTTCGCGCACAAGCACTCGCTATATGTAATCAAGTGAACGCCACTGATATACAAAATTTTCAGGCAACCAGTTTAGAAACTTTACGTCATATGGTTGCAGCAGGCACGGGTGTTACTTTTTTACCTCAACTGGCTTGCTATAAAAACCCTAATATTCACTATATTTCATTTGCAGATCCCAAACCGCATCGCGAAATCGCGATGCTGTGGCGGAACACATTTGGGAGAACAAAACTACTCAAAGAAATCTGCGATATTATTCAAAAAGAAGCAAAGATCGCGTTACAAAAAATCCCGTAAATGATCGATGATTTGTTTTTCGTTATCTTGCGTATAATCTTTTTTGATATCAACCGTCACTCGTTTACGTAAACTATTTAAATGACTATTTAACATTCCATGAAATTGTGGCGGCGCTGTCACAATAATTTCATCAAATTTTTTCTGATTAGCCGCTTCCTCTAAACAATGCACAATTTCTCTCGCAAAATTATCGGCTTCGTGTTTCTTAGGGTCGCAGCCATTAATCATAGAATTGTGGGTACAACTCCCATATCTATCAGTCGTTAATTCCGAGTCCATTTTTCGGCTTTCAGGATGCTCTAATTCGGCTAGTAGAGATAAAGAAGAACAATGACCGTTGAGTAATTTTGCTTTGGGAACCGTATAAAGGCGGGCGCGAGAAGCATTGGCGACAAGTACGCATGCAGTATTCATAACAAGCTCCTTTTTGTTTAAAAATTGTATATTACTAACTATAGCAAGAATTAAACAAAAAGCTGCTTTTTGGCACAGAAAAATAGACAAAATTGCCTAATGCCGCTAGGATGCCCGCGTTCTCTCGGGGTGCATCCATCCTAAAAGCGAATGCTGAGATGGCCATATTGAGTGGCTGAACCCGCGGAACCTGAACCGGATTATGCTGGCGGAGGGAAGAGACGTTTTAAATACCCCATTTTGGGCCCCTCTAAAACCATTTTAAAAGAGGGAAACCCATGCAAAACAAACCCAATAAATTCCATTGTTTTTACCCAAGCTCTAAAAAAAGCTATTTATCTGGAAAGCGTCACCCCGAAATACAAGTACCCTACCGAGTTATCCAATTATCCAATGGGGAAACCGCTTCTGTTTACGATACTTCTGGTGCCTTTACTGATGCTCATAGCAGCATTGAAAATGGCTTACCAGCGATAAGAAGCACTTGGCGCAAACCAGAATCTTCCGGAAATATCACACAATTACATTACGCACGAAAAGGCATTATTACCCCCGAAATGGAATACGTTGCCATTCGCGAAAACATGCGACTGTCAGAAACAACACCAGAAAATGCTGAACGAGAAAATCGATTAAAAGGTCATAGTTTTACAAACCCAATCCCTAAACAAATTACACCCGAATTTGTTCGAGATGAAATTGCAAAAGGCCGAGCAATTATTCCCGCGAATATTAATCACCCAGAATGTGAACCGATGATTATCGGTCGAAATTTTCTAGTTAAAGTGAATGCTAATATCGGTAACTCTGCTGTGACGTCTGATATCTCCGAAGAAATTGAAAAATTAACATGGGCTGTATTATGGGGCGCTGACACCGTCATGGATTTATCTACAGGCAAACAAATTCATACTATTCGAGAAAATATTTTACGTCATTCGCCCGTACCCATAGGCACTGTTCCTATTTATCAAGCGTTAGAAAAAGTCGATGGGAAACCAGAAGCTTTAACTTGGGAAGTTTTTCGAGATACGTTAATTGAACAAGCAGAACAAGGTGTAGATTATTTCACAATTCATGCGGGCGTTTTAGCGCGCTATATTCCTGCCGCACAGAAAAGAATTACAGGCATTGTTTCTCGTGGTGGTTCAATCATGGCGAAATGGTGTCTTGCACATAAAAAAGAAAATTTTCTTTATACACACTTCGAAGATATTTGCGAAATCATGAAAGCTTACGACGTGAGTTTTTCTTTAGGCGATGGATTAAGACCCGGTTCAACGGCTGACGCCAATGACGCCGCTCAATTTGGTGAGTTACAAACACTGGGCGAACTCACTCAGCTCGCGTGGAAACATGATGTTCAAACGATGATTGAAGGTCCTGGTCATGTGCCTATGCATCTCATTAAAGAAAACATGGATAAACAATTAAAAGAATGTCAGGAAGCACCATTCTATACTTTAGGGCCTCTGACTACTGACATTGCTCCCGGGTATGATCACATCACCAGTGGTATTGGTGCTGCAATGATTGGGTGGTATGGCACGGCGTTACTCTGCTATGTCACACCGAAAGAACATTTAGGATTACCTAATAAAGAAGATGTCAAACAAGGCATGATTGCTTACAAAATTGCAGCACATGCTGCCGATATTGCAAAAGGTCATCCTGCTGCGCGCATGCGAGATGATGCTTTATCTCGCGCACGTTTTGAATTTCGATGGGAAGATCAATTTAACTTATCACTTGATCCAGAAACCGCGAAAAAATTTCACGATGAAACTTTACCCAAAGATTCTGCAAAATCTGCGCATTTTTGTTCGATGTGTGGACCGAGTTTTTGCTCCATGAAAATAAGTCAGGAGTTAGAAAGTATTTAATTGTAGCCCGGATGAGCGAAGCCGAAATCCGGGATCTCACTGAGAAAAATTCCCGGATTTCGGCTTCACTCATCCGGGCTACATCCATTTAATGGGATCATTCAACTATGAAGATTGGTATTGCTGGTGCTGGCATTTTAGGTCGATTATTAGCATTACAAGCGATTGAGCTTGGATGGCAAATCAATATTTTTGATCAAGAGAATGAAACTACAAATCAAAACTGTAGTTATGCTGCAGCGGGGATGATTTCACCTTACAGCGAAATTAAAAGTGTTGAACCCATCATTCTTCAATGGGGATTACGTTCTTTAGAACTGTGGCCTCACATTTTAAAACAACTCCCTGAACCTGTTTATTACAAGCAGACAGGCAGCTTAGTCGTCGCACATCCGCAAGATCAAAACGAATTACAAGATTTTAAAAATTTCTTTCATTACAAATTAAAGCAATCACCACTCGAAATAAATCCCAGAGAAAAAGAACCTGGTTTAAATCCCTCTTTCAAAACTGGCTTATATCTTTCGGAAGAAGCACATATCGATAATATTCATCTATTAACTGTCTTAAAAAATTATCTCTTATCAAATCACGTCAAATGGCACTCTAATTTCAAAGTACAAATATTAAAGTCGCACAAAATTATTGGTGAAGCGAGTGAACATGATTTTGACTGGGTATTCGATTGTCGAGGACTAGGCGCAAAAGATGTTTTTAAAGATTTACGTGGTGTTCGTGGAGAATTAATTCATTTACAATCTAAAGAAATATCTTTCACTCACTCTATTCGATTATTACACCCTCGGTACACGATTTACTTAGTCCCAAAACCAAATAACACTTACGCAATTGGCGCAAGTTCCATAGAAAGTGAAGATTACTCACCTATCTCTGTACAAACGACTTTAGAATTATTATCAGCGGCTTACAGTTTGCATCGGGGGTTTGCAGAAGCAAGAATCCTCAGTACTCATGTTCATTGCCGCCCTACTCTACCCAATCATTTACCTATTATTGAAACCAATCCCGGCATAACACGTATTAATGGACTTTATCGACATGGATATCTATTATCTCCCGCTTTGGTTGAACAAGCCATCAGCGGCGTGAATGAAATAACGGGTAGTAATATTGAAAATATCGTTCAACAAAATCGAGAACAACGAATAAAACAACACAGTGGATTTGAATAATGATAACGATTCAATTAAATGGGAAAAAAATTCAGTTACTCAAAGAACAATCGCTTTCAGAAGCTTTGATTTCTTTGGGCTACGAATCTCCTCATATTGCCGTTGCTATTAATGAAGTCTTTATTCCAAGAACTCACTACGTTGATTATCAATTACAAGAGCATGACCGAATTGAAATCGTTTCACCGATGCAGGGGGGATAACTGTAACAGGACATCGTATCTTAATTCAAAACTTCACAAACACCCAAAACCCATGTTCTTCAAGACATGGGTCCTGGATTTTGTGAACTACATTAAGGTTAATGTCTCAACCTAATCTTTTATTTATGATTATTATTTTCCGCATCGATATGCCGTATAACTGGAACCTCCATTTGGGGGGGAAAGGCTATAACATTTCTGTCTGTAGCCCACATTAGCCCAAACCCCTGCAACGTTGTTAGCCATACATACTACCTGGCTACCATTACCTCCCGACCCAGTCAGTTGCAATGATGATGAATCAGTACTATCTAACTTTCCTTGACAACACACAAAATCGTCTTGATTGAACGTTTGCTGCCTAGCAGCTTTAGCACAGTCGTACCAGTCAGCGTGAACAATAGAAACCAAACTACCTAAACATGCACCGAATAGTAAGGCGGTAACTCTTTTAATGCTATTTTTCATAACTAACCTCCCACTAAAATAAGATCCATCGCGTCTCAATCCGAAGTTTCACAAACACCCAAAACCCATGTTCTTCAAGGCATGGGTCCTGGATTTTGCGAACTACATTAAGGTTAACTCTCAACCCTATTGGTTTTCGCATCGATGCGCATGACCACCATAGCGAAAGTGACTATCACAGTGCTCTTCATAACCCACATCAGTCCAAACCCAAGCTGCGTTATGCTTGTCCACGCACACTATCCTGCTACCTTGATGGCGAGACCCATTAGCAATTATAAACTCTGACAAATCGGTACTATTTACGGAGCCTGGAGAACAAATGTAATCACCAGATTGAAGTACCTGATTATCTGTAAGATTATAGTCAGCGTACCAACTGGCATGAGCGACAGAAGCTAAACTACCTAGACATAAGCTGAACAGTAAAGCGGTAACTTTTTTAATGCTATTTTTCATAACTAGCCTCCAACAAGGGGTATCTACTTTCCTAACCCCAGAAAATAGAGTTTTTTCAATACACTCTCTTAGCATAGTCAGGCTATTGCCCATGTCAAATTCCACTGTCACTTTTCTACTTCTAGATACTCTTGTTCCGAATGAATTTATTGTTTTCGATACATAAAAATCAAAATAGTAACTGCTCCACACGCTAAAAGACTATGCCCATTAAACCGCCCACTATTAATAAGCAAAAATCCCGTATCGCATTGAATATCAAGAAAATTGACCTGTATAATGCGCCACGCAATAACGTACATAAATCTTGTTATGAAACTGGGAATCTACAATGAATTTTACAATCGCCAACACACTACTTAAAAGCCGCTTATTTCTAGGAACCGCGCAATACCCTTCTTTAGAAATCATGCAGCAAGCCATCGTTGCCTCAGGGGCAAATGTGATTACAACTTCTGTGAGAAGACAATCTCCGAATCAACAATCAGGTGAATCGTTCTGGGATTATTTAAAGAATTTAAATTGCCACATCTTACCAAATACAGCGCATTGCTATGATGCAAAAACTGCTATTACAACCGCGCACATGGCTCGAGAAATTTTTAATACCCATTGGATCAAACTTGAAGTGATTGGGGATGAATATAATTTACAACCCAATCCTTTTGAACTCGTCATAGCCGCAGAAAAACTTATTCAAGATGGATTTGAAGTTTTTCCATATTGCACAGATGATTTAATTCTTTGTCAAAAATTATGGGATCTTGGTTGTCGCATTTTAATGCCTTGGGGATCTCCGATTGGCACAGGACAAGGATTAATAAATCCATTTGCATTACGAACACTCAGAGAACGTTTACCAGAAGCCACTTTAATTGTTGATGCGGGTATTGGAAAACCTTCTCATGCAACTCAAGCATTAGAAATGGGTTTTGATGCGGTATTAGTGAATACCGCTGTTGCTTCAGCAGGCGATCCTATCATGATGGCAAAAGCATTTTCGAATGCTGTTTCTGCGGGGCGTTTAGCGTATGAAGCTGGATTAATGCCAGCACGCGATCTTGCGAAACCGAGTACACCAGTTGTCGGTACACCATTCTGGCATCAACAAGAAGAAATTTCTCATGAGTAAACCCATTGTTTGGACCATAGCAGGATCAGATTCTGGCAGTGGCGCCGGGATACAAGCAGATTTGCTGACTTTTCATGATTTAAATACACATGGCTGCACGGTGATTACGGCACTCACCGCTCAGAATAGTCATGCAGTCACGAAAGTTGAAGTGCCTTCGGATTCTTTTTTGCAAGCGCAAATTGACACACTCATGAGTGATTTGCCCCCTCAAGCGATTAAGCTTGGAATGCTCGCTAATAAAAATGTGATGCAAACTTTAAAACCTTTTTTAGAAAATTTAAATAAACCCATTGTGTGTGATCCCGTCATGATATCAACAAGTGGTCATGCATTATTAGAACAAGAAAATTGCGATTATTTCATTAAACACATTATTCCTTGTGCAACTGTTTTGACACCTAACAAATTAGAAGCAGAGTATTTATTAAATCACAAAATACATTCTTCTTCTGACATAGAAAAATCGGCTAATGAATTATTAAAATATGGCGCACAAAGTGTGTTGCTCAAAGGTGGTCACACTGAAAATGATTTTGCACAAGATTATTGGACTGATGGAAAACACTCTTGTTGGATCACTCAATATCGTCATCAACATATTCATAATCATGGATCAGGCTGTACTTTATCTGCGGCAATCACCGCAGCGCTTGCATCAGGATATGATTTAGAAAATAGTTTAGTCATTGCAAAAGCTTATGTGAGTCGAGGAATACGATTAGCAAAACCAATAGGCAAAGGTCCTGGCCCAGTCATTCACGCAGCTTGGCCGACAACGGCCGAAGATTATCCTTGGCTGACAAAAACTGCTGTAGCAGGTGTTGAGCGCACTCAATTTCCAGCGTTAATACAACCTATTGGTTTTTATCCTATCGTTCCTAATATTGAATGGCTGAAAAAATTGTTAGATCTTGGTGTAACAACCATTCAACTTCGCATGAAAGATAAAACCGGCGAAGCACTCGCGAAAGAAATTAAAGATGCTGTAACACTCGCAAAATCTTACCAAGCACAATTATTCATTAATGACTTTTGGGAATTGGCTTTAGAGTTTGGCGCTTATGGCGTACATCTCGGTCAAGAAGACTTAGAAACCGCCAATATAAAGGCTCTGGCAGAACAAGGATTACGACTCGGGATTAGTACACATAGTTATGCCGAGTTAGCCAATGCTCATGCCTACAGGCCTTCCTACATCGCTTTAGGACCTATTTATCCAACGACCTCTAAAACAATGGCTTTTGGCCCTCAGGGCTTGGCCCGCTTACAGGAATGGCGACAATTATCTGAATATCCTGTGGTGGCTATTGGAGGCATTACGCTAGAACGCGCGCATGCAGTTAAAGCGACTGGCGTTGATGGCATTGCCGTGATTTCGGCGATTACCGAGGCCGAAGATTTAAAAGCTTCTGTAAAAGCGTGGCAAGAACTCATGAAACCTTGATGCAAAAAACGCATCAAGGCTACATGTAGCCTTGATTGAGCTTGTGAAATCAAGAATCCTATTTTAAATAATTATTGCTTTTGAAAATCTGAAAGTAAAAATTTCCATACCGGCATAACCTGAATTTCATATTTTTTCTGATTATAATCTTCTGAAAATGTTCCTTCTTCACTTTCAGTCAAAATAGTACCCTTCTTCAAACCGTATCTCTCTAATGCTTCTAACAATCCAGATACTTCACGATTTTTAGTATCGTGATCCATCATGTTTTGACAAACTTGAATAGCTCCTACAATCTTTTCCATTTTTTTCAAAATAAAATCGCACCCTTTGTTTTCAGAATGATAATAAATATCAAAGTTTCGACGCTTTAACTCAATGAAAACAATATTTTCTAGCATTCTTCCTATATCTTCACTAAAACGAAATCCTACAACGCGCGCTAAGACATGATCGATAAAATATACTTTTTTAGGTGATTGTTCCTGTGCTTTCAATGACTCGCTATAGCGATTCACGAAAAAACATAAGAAACTATTTTCTAAGTAACCACAATAATCAGAAACCGTAGTCACACTTCCTAGTCCTAATAATTTCTTCAATGAACTATACGACATATCTTTACTGCAATGACTCGCCAAATAAAATACAAGTTTTTTTAAAGTTTTATCACTTAACAATTTATAACGAGCGAGAATATCCCTATAAATAATACTTTCATATAAAGCAGGCAAATAATCTTGTTGTTGGACTTTTACGTATTCAGGAATACCACCCAGACGGCAAT
>JAFEDO010000120.1 GCA_018241565.1 Pseudomonadota bacterium | reverse complement strand
ATGGAGATGTATAACGGACAGCGACCTCATTCTTCTCTAGGCGACAAAACGCCCTGGGAATTTATGGCGTCTAGCATATGATTGGTCTCTACTTTTAATTGGATGCGCTTGAGGGGGCTTTACACAGTGTATGGCAAGGCTGGCATAGTAACTAATATTTTGATTGGACAATTTTAATTTCGGTAATATTTTTTTAGAGATCTGATAAAATCGTTGATGATCATGTAGTTTTTTTACTTCGCCGGTAATTTGATTATGCCTAAAACTTTTTGGATCTTTTGCAAGTGCAGTGAGCACATATTGGCCTTTTTCCATTTTAAGCATGCCATTAATAATTTCCCAATTTTCTTTCATAAAGTATTTTTCTAGTAACATGCCCAATCTATTTTCTTCTTTTGAAATAGCATCGCCAATTAAATCTTGCAATGTCGAGTATCCAAGCAACATTAATTTATTTTGATCTAAGTAGGATAATATTTCTTGAAACAAATAAATTGGATTGTTTTGAAATTGTATTTTTACTCTGAGAAATTCTGAGAGCTTTCTTTTAATCTTTGTTTTATTTATTTTGTAACCTAATAACTCAGCAATTAGTTTTTGATTGGATTGCCGAGTTTCTTTAGAAATATTTTTGATATTTAGCTTTGCATCATTAAAGTGCTCTTGTAAAATATAATCAATATCTTTTTTTACTTCTGAAAATCGACAATTAAAAAATTGAGATGCTGCTTTAAAGTACCCGAGCTGCAATATGAAATGGACTTTTGAAGCAAGAGAGCCGCGAGAGGTCATAGTTTTGTATTCTTTTTTGCTGAGAGAGAAATAAGATTCTTGCTCACTGTGAGAGAATTGAGGCAGCTCATAGAGCTCATTAATTTCAGAATTAGAAAGTATTTTGAGTCGTTTATTATTCATAAAAAGGACCTAAAAGTTGTTGCAATTATTACTAATTTTCAGTAATCTACACCTTTAATAACCGGTAATTGGCATTACCAGAGTGAAAAGAGTATCAAAGAAAATGAGCGCTAACAAGTGTATTCCCCGTCCTTTATTTGACGGTCTTCAACAAATGCTGACCAATGAAGATTATCAGCCTAAACTTACCAAAGCCTTTCAACAAGACTATGACAAAGCCAGAAATTTTCTACTCAGTTATCGTGGTAGCTTGGATACATTTAATGCCTATCGCAGAGAAATCGAACGTTTTTTACAATGGTGCCAATTAAAAGCTAATAAAACAGTAAAACAAATTCGCCGTGAAGAATTCGAAGAGTTTTTAGATTTTTGTCAAAACCCACCAAACTCATGGATATCAATTAAAAGCGAAAAACGATTTATTGAAAAGAATGGCGAACAATTGCCTAATCCAAAATGGCGACCATTTGTTATAAAAACATCAAAAATTGAAACACGAGCAGGCAAACAACCTGATAAAAAAGATTATGTGCTTTCAGAAAAATCATTAAAGTCTGTTTTTGCAATCGTTGGTAGTTTTTATAATTACCTCATGCAGGAAGAATTTACACTGGTTAATCCTGTTTTATTAATACGACAAAAAAGCAGATATTTTAGGAAACAACAAACTGCATCTCCGGTTCGACGATTATCAGAAATGCAATGGGGTTACGTGATTGAGACTGCTGAAATTATGGCTGATGAAATTCCAGAAAAACATTCTCGTACTCTATTTATTATGAATGCACTCTATGGTATGTATTTAAGAATTTCTGAATTGGTTTCAACATCAAGATGGACACCGACGATGGGGAATTTTCAGCGAGATTCTGAAAATCGTTGGTGGTTTTTAACCGTTGGAAAAGGCAATAAAGAACGAAAAATATCTGTTAGTAATGCAATGCTCAATGCTTTAAAAAATTATCGTAGAGCTTTACAGCTATCTCCTCTACCAACTCCCAATGAAAAAACACCACTCTTAGCAAAGCATAATGATGGAAAGCCGATGAAAAGCACTCGATATATTCGAGAGTTAGTGCAAGCTTGTTTTGATCGTGCCAGTGAACGATTAATTGCTGATAATCAACATGAAGAAGCAGAACAACTCATGGCTGCAACAGTACATTGGTTACGTCATACCGGCATTTCGGACGACGTAAAAATTCGCCCTCGAGAACATGTTCGTGATGATGCGGGTCATAGCTCTAGTGCCATTACTGATAAATACATTGATATCGAACTGCATGAGCGCCATAATTCTGCGAAGCGCAAGCGAATAAAGCCTGAATTTATCGATGGCATGCTATGAAAATAAAGATTAAATATTAATCAGTTAGGCACTTTCGGGGGACTTATTATAGAACCCCTTTTTGACCAGAGATAAAAACTCGATACTTAGTGGGATGTTTATGTCCTCGATAGCCTTTGTCGACATAAGCGCGCACAAATGCAATGCCTGTTTGTAACTCCATTTCATCCAGTACGGGATTTAACGTGTGCCCGTCATACGGTTTTCCGTGCAGTGCAGCTGTGTGTAATACAAAATGTCCCGCAGGTGCAGGATTTACATTGGTTGTAATCGATACTTTACATCCAAACTCATAAGGCTTGTGTGCTTTCCCTTTGCTAATGCATTCAACCTCTGGTGCGTGCCAAGAATATATTTTTTCAGAATCAAATTTTTCTTGAGTATGTATTTTCGATGCTTTTTCAAGCGCCGTTTTAAAAAATGGCGCTAACGCTTTATCTTGCGTGCATTTTCTTTCAATATCGCGAATCACTCGTCCTAACCATGTATTCAGCTTCTTTTCGACTCGCTTTGCTCGTTTCATTTGTTTCGCATGGCGATAGCGACCTGATGCAACTAACGCCCTTTTTCCAACTCTCACATAACTTTGCCTTAATACTAATCCGTGCTGCTTTGCTAATTTTGCCAACGCAATGATTGCTTTGTATCTTAATTTAGCGTCTGTTGGGAATGTTATCGCTTTCGGTTGAACCGTTGTATCAACCACCACTCGTTCCATCTGTTTTGTTTCTAACGCACCTAATTTATGCGCTGTATGTAAGCTTTCTTGTAGTAATGAAACGCAAAATTCTTCTCCCACTCGGTTTCGAAAATGTGTCATCGATGAGCGTTCTATTGGAAAATCATGCTGAAAATAAGTCTCTCCGCAGAAATACTGAAAATAAGGATCATGGACCCAGCGTTCACACACGCCGTCATCTGATAGGTTGTACATTTGCTTGAGTATATGTAAACCCACTATCAAACGTACCGGAAGTCCTGGTCGACCTTCTTGTGAATAAAACCCAATCACTTTATTTTCTAAAAATCCCCAATCAATCGCTTCACTCAAAAGAACCAATTCATGGCGGAGGTTAATAATATTATCTAAGCGGGAACGAAATAAATCTTCTTGCGGTAATTCTTCTGTACATTTTGGCTGCATCTCTTCACCTCTTTTCTCTTTTTATTTTGCAAGGTTTTTAAAGCTGTACTTCAGAAATCTTGCAAAATTATACGAGAAAAATAGGCCTTTTTCGATCATTTTATTCGGGAAATTTTATACTTTCACTACTTTTTAACGGGAGACTATCTTATAAATTAGTGTAAATAATATCCAATGATATAAGAGGAGGTTTTTACAAATAGTGTGGATTTCTTAAAAAAATTATTACAAATCAAATGGATAACATATATTATGCGTCCAATTGAAGTTACCGGATTTTGCAGAGATCAGGAACTAGGGCCAAATAAAGAGTACCAAACTATAATAATTTTAGAAAAACGATCTGGCTATCCAAATTTTTTAAATGGATTCCTGCTTTTCTTTAGATCGCCAGATAATTCTGAGGCGCCAATTTTTACATTACTAATATTGTTTTTTGCACCTTCAACCGTAATATTCTCTACGTTATTAAAATTCATTCCTAAAGTCGGTTGACAAATATTTGTAAGAAACTCTACTACAATTTTTTGTAATTCCATCATATTTTTAGACAAGTCATTACTGACAGGCACTTTCAAAAATTCAGTTTCCAATTTTCTAGAAAAGCTGTGGCATTCGTTCCTTACTTTTTCCAATTTATCATCTTTCCGCATGGGAATTGAAGGAGTTGAAGGCCTAGGCGCTACTGACACCTGTTGTACCCATCTATCAATTTCATTAAGAAGACCAACCATTTCTTCGGTTGGCGTGAATTTTCGCATCATCATTACAACAGCTTGTAAATTTTTAAGAAAATCTAGATTCGGCTCACCTGGAGAACTACTTAATACACGAGTGGACTCCAAGAACTCCCCTAGCTGGCTTGCTAATTTTGTGCTTTGAGAAAATGATGCGGCTATTTCATTTTGTAAAGTATCAACCTGCATCATATCTACGCGCAAACTCAATGCTCCTCGAAATATTGGTTGCAAATTACCTATCGGCGACAACACTTGTGAAGATGCTAAATTAGATGAAACTTCCAACCCTGCTTGAGATGGTTCAAATATATTAAAATTCATCGGTGACGCAGAAGGATTTACAAAAGTCAGTCCTGTCTCTGATTTAGAGCTCTCCCAATAGTTCCCTTGCAATATGTCAAAAAATGCAACTGAACTGTTCCCTGAACGAGAAAAGGCTAAGAATCCTGGCCTACTTGTTCCAGCACTTGTAATGCGTAACAAAAATGGATTTCTATTAGTCTTATAGTCACAAGGTGGTAGCAAACATTCAGTTACGTATCTTGCATCACAAGCCAAGCCAATATAGCCATGAAATGGATTATTAATCCCTACGTATGTCTGATAAAACGATATTAGGCTGTACGCATCTATTAGGAATGTGCCTCTACGTCGATCTTGTTTATCTGGAACGAATGTAAAGCGAATTCCACAATTTACAAATAGATCGATATATGCCTGTTTTACACATTCTATTGATAGATTGATATATTGCTCTAGTGATTTTAGAGGATGCATCATTGCGAAATAGGGAGAAGGATCCTGAACACTGAAAGGAAAGTCCAGCAATTCCAGTTGTACTGTTGGAAGAACAGCTGAGGTATCTGTATTTCTTATAACATTAAGCGTTATGGGGGAATACTCCGCATCATTACGGGGTAAAGAAAATCGTTTCGGAGATGCCGTATTCTCTGTAATATCTGACACTGGTTTTCCGGTCTTAAGGTGAACATATCCGACCTTTTTCTGCGACTGCAACAAAGAACCGGTACGTGATGGAGTGATAGAACTGAGTGCCATATTAATACTATGAAATTCAAGTTTTTGTTCTGTAAAGTTGGGATTTTTGTGGAACACGGGTGTTGTAAAATGTGCTGGCATTCCAGTATCAGGATCAATTTCTTGAAAAGTCGGAAAAACAAAATGATTAAAAAATTTAACTGCTCGGCTTAGTAGCACAGGAAGCTTTTGTAATCTGGCTTCAATAGTAGTAGAAACAGCGTTAATTTGTTGATACCAAACAATGAAAGAGGTTAGCGAAACGGACATCTTATAGGTTTTATCGTCTTTCTGTTCATTAATTGTGAAATTAAGTTGCGGGGTAGCATCATTATTAGCACGTTGTAATGGCATATTCTGAAAAGCATAATTTGAAATAAATTCGGGTTGATGAGTAAGTGGATTTTTTCTTAGTGACCAACCATGCTTTTCCCATTCAAAAAATGATTTGTTGTTTCCTTCAAGATATGTGTTAATAAATTCAGCGAGAGCTATCAAATATTGAATGCCAACATCATCGGCAATGCCTACTTCAGAAAAAGTCAGTTCCATAAAATTACCTTTCAGATCATACAATTTAGGCAAAGATTCTCAAGTAAAGTTCAGCTTGCCAGAGAAGAGTTCAGCAAAATCACCACTATTCGAACAACCTAACTGCTTGCTTGTGAGTTATTCAGACTGAAATTGGCATGCATTTGTTTGAGTTGCCCCTCCAACTGCGCTTTTTCTTGCACTATATCTGATACCCCGCGGCTTGCCGCGGGGAGGTTCACTACTTTTGGCTCTGTTGCATCTATTCCCGCTATCCATTCTATAAAAATCACTACCATATTTTTATGGCCTCCCACTCAGCTCAAGCCCTCATAAGGCTGCTCCTCAGTAATGGGGAGTGGCTATCTATTCGACTACTATATAGAACCCCGTGCACCGAATCTCACCCTGTCTATGAACAGGCTTACCATAAAATGCCCTTTGTAATGAGGAGTTGGCTATTCGACAAATTGTGATGTTTCCCCTTGAGCTTTTTATGGAACACATATAGTTTGAGTTTTTGCGTAAGAACCATCTGCAGCAAATGCGCTAGCTGTCATGCACGATTTTCCACATGCGGTAGGATACGCAGTTACATCGTCTGTATGTGGAAGATAAGAAGTATCAGCACCTTCGACGTTGTAACTAGCACTCCCCACATCTCTTGTTATATCCATTTTGATTTTTTTTACGGGTATCCTGTCACTACCACTAGCATCCGAACTTGTGAAAGCCTCATACTCATATTTCGCTTTAATAACGTAACATGTTGTTTTCATGTTCGCATGCAAGTACCAAACTCCAGATTTATTTTTCTGCAGTCTTGTCTCATTTCCACCCTGATCCAAATTGGATGGAGTCAATGTAGATATTTCGCGAACATTTTTCCCAAAAAATGTAGCGCCAGCTGTAAGTCCCAATAACGAAGACGCGGTCAATCCAGCTAAAGCTCTTCCTGTACTATTAAAAAAAGTATACATTATTTTCTCCTTAACGAGGTTTTCGCATCAACATTTTATTCAACCTATCACCTATCTACTCAAATTAAGCCTACCTAGTTTAACTCAAGCACTTAACTGCCGATGACTCTTTCATCATGCGCATTTCCCTATATTAAATTAATTAAAAAACTCCACTGCTCATCCCCATTGAGCTGATGGTTTGTGTAATAAAAAGCCTAACCAAAGATGGCAGGGTTTCGTCCGTACTATCTTCCTATACAAAAATCTATAGGTGTAACTCTAGCAAATTATCGCAGTTCATTCCTCTCTAAGTGTTCATTGCTTGAATTATCAGTAATACTCGAGGTCGGTAACTGTCTTTGTGCAAACGTTCCCTGCGCACTTAATAGCGATGCCTCTGTATTTCCTGCAATCACACTGCCACTCACGTTTTCTAGTGCTTGTGCACCCACCAGCTGAATTCCTCCATTTTCTACTTTGATAGAAGGATTAAGAGCAAATCTCAGTTGCTGCTGCCTAGTCACCCACTCACCAACTATTAAATTGTCTAGAGTCTTAGATACATTTTCATTAAGTTCACTCTCTCTCCATTTATCAACTAATTCCTTTAAAACCACTTGTCCTAGTGATTCTTTTGCGGAAGCATGAATCTTTTCTACATGAAAATACTCTGGGATATTATCTACAAATGGACGTAGAACAAGCTTTACCGGTTCTGCGTCTAACTTACCTTCTTTGTAATCAAGTAAAAGTGTCTCTATCGAAATATTTCGTAATTGATAAGCAAGCCGTCCCTCTAATAGAGTTTCTACATTGGCATCAATAAACCTCAAAATAAAACCACTCACTTCTTCATCTTTTAACCGGTCGTTCACAAAATCATCCCAAACTGCAGCTGCTGCTTGCTCATAAAACATCTGATAATGCGGTCTCGGCATATCATTGTTAACTTGATACTGCGCATCAACCATTTTGGTAATATTCCCAATCAGTGAAGGAGTCATCGGTTTACCAAAATAATCTTTATGTTGATGGCTTTCCATAAAAGTTTTTTTCCACATTTCCAGAATTTTTTCTTCAGTTTCTTCAGGTAATGAAATATTTTTTGTTTTCAGATAACTAAACAAAACTTTCAAGGTTTTATTTCTGACATAATCCGACAACAACTTCTCCTTATTCAACATAGTAGATATCCCAGAAACAACTCTTCCCTGCCAAAAACTGATTGCTAAATCTTCTTTTCCGTCAAAATCTAGATGCGAGCGCCATTGAGAGAAAGTTTTCGTGTAGACAGATTTTGCCAAAGTGGTCAATGCTTCTTTAATTTCTGTAGGAATGATTCTTTCCTTGTCAGACCAAAGAGCATTTAATTTATCTACCGTTATTGACCTTAATTCTTGCTCACTATCATCAGGTAAAAAATGGTTATTGACAGCTTCAATAAGCATGCTAATGCCCGCCTCGAGCCTTCGCAAAACTCGCCTGTGTTTTTGCCAATGAATAACATTCTCTATCAGCAGATCCGTCTTAATACCCAATTGTGCTAAGGAATCAATACCTCCTCTCTGCACTAGGCTTGATAATGTATTATCATCCAAAATATTTTTTATAGTAATGAAACTGATATTTTCAGGATTCATCTCAGAATCAAGAAACTGTGCAATTTTATTTTTGTCTCCCTTTGCTATTGCTTTTAACCAGAGGCTTGTACCGTATTCTGGGGTAAACAAAGAAAGTCTATGCATATACTGTCTTCTTTCCGACTCCATTTTTTCATATAGCTGATTTAATTTAACAGTAAGAATCTTCTCTTGAGAAACCCCATTCGATTTCTTATCAGCTAACTTTCCTGTCTTTATTGCATCATCATAAGAAGAAACAATAGATTGGAAACTGTTAGTTTGTTCGGAAACGTTAGGGACAGGTTGAACTAATTTCTCTAACAATACCTCAGATTGTTTCTGATCCTCTTCTGTCAAGATCAAGCCATCATAGTGGTTATGTCCATTATAATAAACAAAGATTGGATCTCCTTTAATTTGCTTGATATCAGAAAGATTGCGGATTTTCTTTTCAGAATCAATAACGACTATTGGCCTACCAAGTGCTCGCATTAAAGCTACAATCTCCAGGTGATCTGCCCACTCATTTCCGTGTCTCATTGCCTGTATGTAACCTTCGACATCTCCATTGAGTGCAACGGCTGAAATGATATCTCTATATTGCTCAAGATTTTTTTCTAAATAATTAGCCACAATTTCTCTTAACTCATCTGGATTTTTACCTACATAAAAACCAACGGCCCTAAATAAACAATGACCATCTCCTTCGACAGGCTCGATCTTGAAGTTCTCTAGCGTTGGTAATTCATTTTTAACAGAAGATTCATGAGAAATACTTTCCGCGCAAATATCTTTAACACTCTCTCCATCGTTAGTTAGTGCGGAAAGAAGAGCCACTTCAACATCCTGCTCCTTAGCTTTCTTGACTAACAACTCAGCAATTTCCTGTGAGCCATTAACAACTGCTAAATGCAATGAGTTATATCCTTCCAATGTTGTTGCAGTAATATCAATATCGGTTTTTGATAGCTCTTCTTTTACTGCTCGCACATCTCCAGTTACAACAGCCAAATGTAAGTTGTTATAACCATGCAGAGCTGATTCCCTCAATGCCTCTCTCAAGATCTCCTGGTTCAGCTGCCCTAGCTCACTTCCAGAAGTTTCCTGACGCCCTTTAGATTTAACGTTTTTAAAACCAAGATATTTGCTTGGGAGCAATCTCAACTCTTCCTCACGAAACCATCGGTACAATTCTCTCCCCAGCAATCCTTCAACTATATGCTGATGATTTTTTACCGAACAATTACCAGCAGTTTGCTGACGCTTAGATCTATAACGAGCATCTAATGCTTTATCGTTAATCCTGTTACCTTGAAAAAGAGTTCGCCCTTCTGACAAGCGATTATAAATAATATCTATCTGCTTAGACTTCTCTTTCCCACAATCTAGGACTTCCATTAAATACTTCTTTAAACCATCTTTGGAGGCTAATTCTACTTCTCGTACTTCAAATGTATAAGGAAATCTATACGTTGATGCAATCCCACCGTTATTTAAAGTTTTGAATGGATGCAGATCCGAACTATCACCTAAATTGTGCACTGTTATTTCTAGATAGGTTTCCGAAATATTCAGAATTCTACGAAAAGTCAGATAAATAGCATGCGGCTTCCACTCTGGCTTACTCTCATCATTCTCTTCTTTCCATTCCCAACCTGAAGAAATACAAACATGTGATCTACCATCCAAGGGAAGTTCGAGAATATTTTTAGATAACCGGTCAACAAAAGCGCTTAATAGCAATGGATATTGCCCAAGTTTCTCATGAGTCTTAATAATATTGTAAGTTTCAACCATTGATGAAAGCAGAGATTTCAGTCGAGTAATCGCTAAAATATTTCCATCACCTTCGTCAAATAAAATCGTTCTTTTTTGTAATTTAAACAACAGCTCTAAAGTCAGTCTAATACGCATAGCAAGGTAACAATCAGGCCAAAAACCCTCTAACTTCAATTTCTCTGACTCAGCTGCTGCTTTATTTCCTGAAAAAGAACGCATATGTGAATAATATTTAAGTAAATTTACAGGATCTGAAAATATTTTTGAGACGTCTGTTCCAATTAATTGACTTGCAAGATTATTTAAATATACATGGTCATTTTTAGCATTCGCATAGCTTCCTTTATAATTATTCAGGTGGCTACTGACGAAACTATCTATGGACTCAGGTGAAAAAATCGTTCGGTGTTTTAAAAGAAGTTTTGCGATTTCTAACCCGGAGGGTTCAGAAAAATTAACTAGCGAGTACGCAGGCTTAAATCTATCAAACAGGTTATGTAAGGGTTTGATTGGAGAAGAATCAGCAATAGCAGCGTGAATATATTTTCCGTAACCTTTGCTTATAAGATCTTGCACAGCGACTACGTCGTTGTTTTTTGCGGCAACTAAAATTTGTCTTTCTGGATCAGCTTTTCGAATTGAAAGATAATCATACATTTGAGTATAGGCCGCAATCTTATCAGTATTTTTATCAGCCTGTGCTTTCGCTAAAAATTTAATTAACATCTCTTCTGGTGTTAGGTAGTAGTGTGTTTCTTTATTTGAATTATTTGTTGTGGTCATATCAGATTTTACCAACAAACTTGCGCCACGGTTTATCAACATTTTGTAACATTCAAGTTTTGGCCAATAAATTGCATAGTGCAAAGGCGTAAATCCCGTGTGTTCCCTAGCATCAATTTTTGCACCATGATCAAGAAAATATTCGCTCATTGCTAGATTGTTTGATTGCACAGCTAAGTGAAGTGGAGTTCCCCATGTTGATGCATTTCTTATGGTCACACTCATCCCTTTTTGTTCAACAAGATACCGCAATATTTCCATGCTATTTTTACTAACAGCATGATGCAGCGCGGAAGGGAAATAACTTTCACGATCATCCAAGGCATAAAGATTTGCTCCGCTATCAATAGCTGCTATTACTTCATTGAGATTATTATGCTTGATGCCATCAAACATACGATGGTTTTTTTGCTTTTGTTCTGGAGCTTGTTCTTGTACAAGCAACGCAGGATCCAAAAGCGAACTTAGAGATTGCAAACAACGGGCTTCGAACGCTTCCTGCGCAGTCAGCAAATTCGGCGTCGATATTTTAGTTATACTAGCTAATTCCTTGAATTTTTCTTTACCTAATTTATTAATAATTAAACCGATAGCAGTCTCATTACTTTCTTTAGTTTTCTTATTCCAAAGGAGGTAGTGCAACGGAGTATATCCATCTATATTTTGCTGCTTAAGCACAGCATCTAATTGCGGCACGCTCAAAATTTCTATTATTTTTTCGACTAAAACAATATTTTTAAAGTTTTTTATATGTTCAAACAAAATATGACCAAACAAACTGTCTTTATTATCAAAATATGCGTTTGTTTTAAGCAAATCAAGCATATTGCCACAACTAGCCACTTTTGGATCAAAACACTTCGCAATCAATGCAACACCTTTTCCTTTATTTTCACTCTCCTTCTTGTCAGCCATCTCAAAAATTTTGAGGTAAAGTGGCGTCCAATCAATGGCAGAATTGCTAACAACTAAATTCCCCAGTTCATTATTTGCAAGAACCTGCGCCAAAACAATTAGATCATCATTTGAGAAACTTAACCCTATTAATTGTAGATCGGCAATTGCTTGCATGTTGGCCAACACATCCAAGAGATTAGTCACTTTAGTATTTTCTTGCACCGTATTGGGAACAATCGAGTTATTTGGATGAATTTCCAGGTCTTCAGAGATACTCTCATTAGAATTGCTATGCAATCTCAGTGTCCTTAACGATCCTTTTTGTTTTTCAATAAATGAACGTAATTTATTTAAACCAACAAAATCCCCACGCAGGCCAATAGCTGTAATGGTATTTTCTTTAACCTCCATCATCTGTTTATAAAATCTGTCACAAATAGCCTGTTTATCTCCATTGATAGATATATTTAGATAAACCTGTCTTCCAGGAGCAGTACTTTTTTTCAATATCTCCGCAATTTTAATAAGCTCAGTTGTACCCACTTCAAAATCGAGAACCATAGTACCAATTCGATTTCCTTCATTTTTAGCTAATTCTTCAAAAAGAGGCAAAGCACCCTTGTTGGGTTTACCTCCACCAAACATTATGTTAGATATCCTAGGATTATTTTTGATAATACTGGCAACTGCACTTAAATCTAAAACAGATCCACTTCCCTGAATTCTGAATGAAGTCAATTCTGTTTTTCCTGAAAATACCTCAACCAAATCCGAAAAACTAGCATCATCGAAAATATTGAGGCCACCACATGCCACTCTAAACTCACCAGAGTTTAACTTGTCTTTAATGATCGTGTTAAACTCCTTCAAATTTAATTGCTTAATTTCTTGCGAAGTTAAGCCTTCAAAAGCAATATAAATGCCCGTAAATTTATTTGGATTTACTTTTAATGCCTCAACAAACTGATTGAAAGCTTCGGCCGTACCAAACGAATGGCATCCTGTGCCTATTATTTCAGCTGGAGTAAGGCCTTCCCTAAGAAAGATATTTGTTGCTGTTTTTAAAAAAGTTAATTGAGTATCATTTAGTTTTGTAAGCTTCATAAAATCTCCTCTTGTAAAATGCAAATCTATTTAAAGTGAATTCGATAAACTGACGTGTAATATGAAAATCAGAAAAAAAACACATCCTCCCGTTATCGAAGAGAAGATAAAATGAGGTATAACGAAGAAATTAGAAATTACTCTGTCAGTCTCTAACGAGACCTAATTTGCGGAGATTCCGATTTCCCTATCAACTCAAGATAACTTTCTTTCCATACTTTTCAGACAATCATGCGTCTAACAATCTTGAAAAAATTCCACATAACTGAAGCGACTATAACATTGGCTTTTCTAGAATTCAAATTGTTTTTTATCTCTTAAAAACATATGTATGCTCAAATATTTTTCAAAAATTCTCTAGCCAATAACTTTTCTTTCTCACTCAAGATTTCTCGAAAGCAAAATTACTGTCTATAAAACATCCTCTTCATATCGTAACAAACTGCGATTTGGTCCATGCTTAATTAAAAGTCCAATCGCTCTGATTTGCGCTATTACACCTCAAACATGATTAACTTTAAACCCATTTCCCCTGCCATTCTCGATAATCTCGCTTATCATTAGTACTTAATATCACCGCTTATGTTTAAGCACTTAATCGTTCATCACACGTACGATTTTAGAGGATTCTATATTAATTTATTCACTAAATATTTTCCTGGAATTTCAACTGCTTTTTCCGTAACTGTGCCAGCTGCTACTGAAGCCATCGCTGGAGCAATATCATATTCTTTTGCGTTGTAAGCATAAATTCCAAATCGGTTAACACTTTCGCCAAGTAGTACTGAATTTTTCCCACAAAAATTGGTTGCTGAATGCTCAAACGAAAATAAGAATCTTGCTGCTAATTGAAGTAAAAACGCCATCATTTGTATCGCTAACATCAATAAAACCAAACTTCCTACATCTAGACGATAAGTGAAAATAGGTTCTCCAGTTTGAAAATCTATTTTATTTATCGGTTCTAACTGCACCAGATCAAAAAATAATTGTGAATTGTCTTGTGAACCAAAATCTTTTGACACAATAGAATCCACCGTGGCAGGGCTATGCGAGTCACTGACAATTAACACTGGTGAAAATGACCTCTTGTTATAATTATTTAAGGTTCTATTATAAACAAAGTCACGCTGCTTTTCTCCGAAAAACCATTTCTCTAGCATTGTAGCTAATTGAAATCCAAACGTATTTTCTCGTGCATCACGTCCTTGCCAGCTTCTTTGATTACCAAATAAAATTTCACAATGCTTCAACTCTAAAGGAAAAATGCTTTCAAATTGGCTATCTATGCCATTAGTGAGGCAGCCTGGCTGTAAATCTGAAGGTTTTGAATTTAGAGAATTTTTACGTTCAAAATTCTCATTTTCTTCTACTTTTTGAGAGTGAGATAGATTTGCTATATCGATGCTAGATAATTCTTCCAGGTATTTTGAAGTTTACTCTAATGGACAATCTGTACCCCAAGAAAAACTTTCATTTTTAAGATTTTCTTCTAATGCATGTCGTATTTCTTCAAATATTTCTTTCGAATCAATTAAGTTTTCTTCAATAAATACTTTAGCTGCGAATTCTCTTTGCCAACAATCACCACTCCTTAAAATATCTCTTAATGCATCTATTACCTCGGGCAGCTTAATACAATCAAGTTCCTTAATTTTATTAATAGCATGTATTCTCGCCTTTTCATTTTTACTTTTGAGCGCGGGAATATAGTTTCGTATCATATCCAATAATGTACTATTTCTATTAGCCTCATACAATTTTTCCAAGTATTTTGAAGTTTGTTCTAATGGACAATCTGTACCCCAAGAAAAACTTTCATTTTTAAGATTTTCTTCTAATGCATGTCGTATTTCTTCAAATATTTCTTTCGAATCAATTAAGTTTTCTTCAATAAATACT
>JAFEDO010000011.1 GCA_018241565.1 Pseudomonadota bacterium | reverse complement strand
TATGAAAATAGATAGAAACTCAAAAGACGAATTTGAAATAGAATGGAAAAATTATATTGAATACGCCAAATCACAATTGGTTGAGATAAAAAAAATCGTGGCAGTTAACTTATCTGATAATAGCAAGGTAGGAATAAATCTATCGAATGACACAGTCACTCTTAAGCCTTGCTTAAAAACTTTTATTTTTAAAGAAATAATTTATCGAGAAATGCGATCAAAAGATGCTGGAAAAGAATGTATCATCAAAGTATTTTGTGAATCTCTTGCTTTTGATCAAGATAATTTAATGGATAGATTTTCACGTCAAAATACAAGCGCTATCATGCCTTTTCCTGATGAGCTAACAATTATTAATAAATATCGCGATATATTTGAAGAAAGATGTAAATTTTCTATTAGATTGTTTGAAAATCCTAAATGGAATCAAATGAAAGACTTCTTTTTCTCAGGAGATTTTTTCTGTGATAAAAGATGCCAAACACACTATTTTTCATACAAATTAAAAGCAATGAAAAAAAGATTGGATACAACTAAACACTCGGAATATGTAGAAGCATTGCATTACTTAGGGGAAATTTATCTCTCCATCAATTCAGTTGATAGTTTGAAATGGGCTATTAGTAAATTTTCAAAAGTTATAGCTATCTGCGATGAATTAAATGAAAATAAGATTCGTACGATGGCTGTAGGTAATCTCATCTCTGCCTACGTGAGTTGTGCGTATATTCTTTCTAAACAAAAACAAGATCGATTTGCTTTAAAAGCAGCCTTATCTTTTTATGAATCGGCTCTTTCGCTTATTGAGACGAACCAGCATCCTTATGATGGAGAAAAAAAGGTTGTTTTATTGAATAATATTGGAATTTGTAATTTGGAATTATTTGATGAAAATAGCTCTAATTACACTATTGATGACGTTTTATCTTGTTTTAAACAATCCATATATGAGGCAGAGCAATCATTTGGGCTTCGCTGCATACAGTCAGTAGATGCGCTGATATATGCCGGAGCTATATGCGCGAGTCAGAATGAAGTAAAACAGGCTTATGAGTTTTTTCAAGCAGCGTGGGACGTCAGGGCAGCACACTTAGGTAGTACACATCCGGATACTATCAGTATAAATAATATATTAGATGATATGTGTATGAAACTTGGGATTTTTTCATGAAAGCAGATTTTTCGTCGTTAATTGAATAAGATATTCATAGATCTAATAAGAAATCATCTGAAAAATATTTAATTTCAAAATCAAGTTTCAGTTTTCATCTTATCCAAATTATCTTGAATTTTTTTAAGCTGAGAAACTAAAATTATTTTTTCTTGAGTAAGTTCCGATTTTTCATTTTCTAAAAACCGAATTTTATCTTCCGCTTGTTTTATAGAACTCGTAAATTGTTGTGCCTGATTTTCAAGAACCGCATTTTGTTTTTCTAATGCTACTAATTTTATTGCTTGTTCTTGGATCTGATTTTTTTGATGGGAATCTGATTCAGTGAGTGATGATATTTTTTCTTGAAGGATAGTGAGAGTAATGACCTTTTGTTGTGTTTCTTGGCGTAATTTTTCATTTTCACCTGAGAATATCTCGGATTGTTTTGATACATGATTAAATTCTAAAGATTGTTTTTCCAATTGATGTTGAAGTTGACGGTGGTTTTCGGTAGCTTCAATTAAAGATTGTTTCGTTTGTAAAATTTCTTGTTCATAGCTCGTTCTTTGATTCTCCATCGATAGCAGCAGTTCTTCTCGCGCTTTTTGAGAACTCTCTTGGTAGTGTTCAAGATTAGCTTGAACTTGTTTGAGTAGAACATGTAAGCGTTCTTTTTCTAATTCACTATTTTCAAATTGTGCCTGTAATGATTGATTACGTTCAGTAAATTTTGTTTTTTCAAGCGTGAGTTGAGCTAGTTCCTCTTTGAGAGAACTATTAATTTGATTTTGCGTGTAAAGTTGTTCTTCTAACCGGAGAAGATTTTTTTGTAATAGAGCAGATTGTTTTTGCTCTTCAGAGAACTGTTGTTCAATACTTTGAATTTTATTTAAGCAATCATTTTCTGTATTTGTGATCCGTAACTCTGCGGCAGAATGAAGCTTTTCCCAAAGTCCTTGAACGATGAAAATCAACTCAGAAGGAACTTTTCCGGCATAACCGCTTTTCTCTTCTTGTTGTTTTTTCCAATTTTTTAAGTGCTCGGCAATGGTGCTATTACTCCCCGTGCCTAAAACCATGCGAATAGCTTCGATGGTGGGCTCTTTCCCTTTTGCTTGTATCTCAAGAATGGCTTTTTCTACGTTATATTCCGTTATGCCAGTTCTACCCATGATAAATTTTTCTCCAAGTATTATTTCATGTTATTCTACATTAAACATTAAACAACATGAAATAATTTATTTTATGATTAATTTATGAACTTTAAAGTGGTATCGATAAGCGAGATTATCGATAATATTAGGAAAAATAGATTTAAAATGAATCATGTTTGACGTGTAATGACTGAATTCAGAGCGATTTTTTTTTGACTGGATGTAAACCGAATCGTAGTTCATTACGATATGAAGTGGATATTTTACAGACAGTGATTTTGTTTTCGGGGAACCTTAAGTAAGAGAGAAAAAATTATTGGCTGGGGATTTTTTGAAAAATATTTGAGCATGTAGGAGAGGTAGATTGAGTAGAGAAATTCTTCAGAAAAAATGATTTGGATTTCAGTAAATACAGTGTTAGCTTTGCTTTATATTAAATTTTGTATAGCTCTAGGTTTAGAGCTGAGAGCATGGGTAATCCATGAAGCGTGAGTTTGTTCACCAAAGCACACGGCGCTGTGCAAGGGTGTTAAATTATGAAACTCTGTTTCAATTCGTGTAATTCATACTTAAATTCAATATTCGTCTTGTCGACTTTTTGTAAAAAAGCGAGCGGAGTAATTAGGTGGTTTTTACGTTTATAATTCGGAATTTCTCGTCAACACATTTGTATTAGATCAGATTCAGCCAGAAAATATGTTCGGTAATACAAATGAGAAAGATAATTTTTAATTTAATGCTTTTGGAAAAAAATATTTTGTGCATACTGAAAAAATTAATCGAAGTGCAGATTTCGAGGGAAATATGAGTACGTTATAAATGTAAATAAAACCCAATTTTTTAATAGGAGAGTTTTTAATGTTTAAGTCATTTCAAACAGCAGAATTAATTCAAGCAGCAAAGTCGGGTAATTTATCGCTTGTGCGATCTATTTCAAAACGTGATCCACAATCGATTGAGAATAAAAATAATGATGGAGACACGGCCTTGCTTGTGGCAGCAAATAGTGGTCATTTGCCTGTGGTACAATATATTTTAGAGAAATTTCCACAATCGATTGAGAATAAAAATATTCGTGGAGACACGGCGTTACTTATGGCAACAGCTAGTGGTCATTTGCCTGTGATGCAATACATTTTAGAGAAATTTCCACAATCGATTGAGGATAAAAATAATGATGGAGACACGGCCTTAATTCGGGCAACAGCTGGTGGTCATTTGCCTGTAGTGCAATACATTTTAGAAAAATTTCCTCAATCGATTGAGGATAAAAATAATGATGGAGACACGGCCTTAATTCGGGCAACAGCTGGTGGTCATTTGCCTGTGATGCAATACATTTTAGAGAAATTTCCACAATCGATTGAGGATAAAAATATTCGTGGAGACACGGCGTTACTTATGGTAACAGCTAGTGGCCATTTGCCCGTGGTGCAATACATTTTAGAGAAATTTCCACAATCGATTGAGGATAAAAATAATGATGGAGACACGGCCTTAATTCGGGCAACAGCTGGTGGTCATTTGCCTGTAGT
>JAFEDO010000119.1 GCA_018241565.1 Pseudomonadota bacterium | reverse complement strand
GTGGCTGTGTTTAGCCAAGAGTATGACTTGGGCCCTAACGATGTGGTTGAATTGCCTCAACCTAATATCGCTTCCTATTACATTCACGTAACGCCACACACTCGGGAAACTATCTGGCGACCACTGTGGTCACGTGGCCAAGAACGCGAGTTCCTCGTCATTATCCGTACGGTACAGCCTAAGAAGGCGATCGTAGAGTCTAAGTAGAACTGTCCACTACCATCCTGATGTAGCCCAGGTAAGCGTCGAGCTTTTGCGACGCACAACCCGGGTTCGGATCGGATCCCGGATTGCGCATTTTGAAAGGCAAAAATGCTTACCCGGGCTACAGAAGTTTCTTTGTTGTTGTCATCCTGAACGCAGTGAAGGATCTCAGCGGTATCATGAGATCCTTCGCAGAGCGAGGGATGACAAGTACCAGCAGGATGGCACTATTCACTCCCCTCAATTCTCGCTATCATTCGCCCCATGAACCAAACCTCTTCTTACTATTTAGATCTCATGGGGATTCAACGTTGGAAATCCCGAGAAACATTATCGAGTCACTGGTCTTTACCAGGCGACTCAGTTTTACCAAATAATTTACCCTTGGATGGATTCAGCATCGATCAATTAGATTGGGATGATTTGCGATCAAAAGTTGCCGAATGTACAGCCTGTGATTTATGCAAGACTCGTAAGCAAACAGTTTTTGGTGTGGGTAGTTTACAAGCGAAACTGATGATCGTCGGTGAAGCACCTGGTTTCTATGAAGATGCACAAGGCGAACCATTCGTTGGTAAGGCAGGCCAATTACTGAATGCTATGTTACAAGCCATCGGTTTAAAGCGAGAAGAAGTTTATATTGCCAATGTCTTAAAATGTCGACCTCCCAATAATCGAGATCCTGCGCCTGAAGAAGTTGTAAAATGTACCCCATTTCTGAAAAGACAAGTCGCTTTATTAAAACCAAAATTAATTATTGCTCTGGGTCGGCATGCAGCACATTTCTTACTAGATACTCACGAATCTTTATCGAAACTTCGAAATAAAATGTATGCTTATGCAACCACAGAAGTTCCTCTGATTGTTAGTTATCATCCCGCTTATTTATTACGTAATCCCATCGACAAAAAACACGCCTACCAGGATTGGCAGAAAGTCATTGAGTTATTACAGTGAAATCCCCAGGTTTTACTCTCATCGAAATGCTTCTTGTCTTAGCGATTATTAGCGTTATTTTAACTTTGTCACTGATGAGTGGATTTAATTTGATAGAGCGTAATCGAATGACAAAAGAAATGGATCAAATCATTTTAGCGATTAACTTTGCGAAATCTGCTGCTGTGCAATATGGCACTTCCGTGACTCTTTGCAAAAGCGTTGATAAAAAAACTTGTTCTGGACGTTGGAAAGATGGACAAATTGTTTTTTTAGATCCATCTATTCACGGCAAAGTGCAATCGAGTGAAAATATCTTGCGGACTTTTCCTGCTTTAAATGATCAATCGCAATTAGAGTGGCGGGGATTTTATTCGAATGATTTTATTTCATTTGATCCCTCAGGTATTCAAAAACTCAGTGCAGGAAGTTTCAAATATTCTCCTTCTCATGAAACGACTGAATTTGCTCATAAAATCATCTTAAATCGTATGGGAAGGATAAGAATAACCCAAAGTAGCTAAATCTATCCTGATATCGTATCATCCGCGCCTAAATAGGGGGTTACACCATGCTAAATCGGTTATATGGTTTTTTGAGCGCCTTGTTTTCATCGTTGCTATTGATTCAGGTAGGGTATGCCAATGATGAAGCGACAAGGGGATCTGGTATCACATGGGGAAATGTAAGCGGTAATGTCTTAGAACCTGCGAGCATGCTGAAGCATTTAGCGTATGTGGGTTGTTACACCATTGGAATAGCCTTACTTTTAAGCGCACTATTGCAGTTTGTTCAACACCGTCGCAACCCTATGCAAGTTCGTTTGATACAACCAGTGACTCTATTTTTATTTGGATTGGCTTTGATTTTAGTGCCAATCATTTCAAAACTATCTCCATCATCGGGCGCATTGTAAGGAACAAAACACAATGAAAATATTAGTGAGTAACGATGATGGTGTGAATGCAGAAGGTATTGCTATTTTAGCTCGGACATTAAAGTCTATTGCTGAAGTCACCGTAGTTGCACCCGATCGAGATTGTAGCGCTGCGAGCAATTCCCTCACGTTAAGTCGCCCTTTGCGAGTGACAAAATTAGATAATGGATTTCATAGCGTTAATGGAACACCGACGGATAGTGTGCATTTAGCATTAACGGGGTTATTTCAAGAATTACCTGATATGGTTGTTTCAGGAATTAATTCGGGGGGTAATTTAGGAGATGATGTAATTTATTCAGGGACTGTGGCTGCCGCAATGGAAGGAAGAGATTTGGGATATCCTGCGATTGCAATTTCTTTAGTGGGTGAACGTCCTAAGCATTATGAAACAGCTGCAATGGTCACAAAAAATATTGTGCTGCGTTTATTACAGGAACCTTTACCCGCGAATACAATTTTAAATGTGAATGTGCCCGATTTACCGATCAGTGAACTGAAAGGGTTTGAAATTTGTCGCTTAGGAAAAAGACATGGTGCAAGACCGCCTGTTAAAAATGTGGATCCGAAAGGTGATCCTGTTTATTGGATTGGACAGGTAGGTCGAGAACAACAAGCAGGACCAGGAACAGATTTTTATGCGATCAAAATGAATAAAGTCGCTATTACACCAATTCAAATTGATTTAACAGATTATCAACTACTAAAACCCATGTCTGATTGGGTAGATGGATTCGAGGTAATAGAGTGAAAATTTTTTCTTATCTTTATAACAAAGTGTATACATGGTCTCAACATCGGCATGCGCCTTATTTGCTGTCTGTCGTGAGCTTTACGGAATCTTCAATGTTTCCTGTTCCGCCGGATGTTATGCTGATTCCGATGGCTATTGCTCAACCAGCACGTATTTGGCGATATGCTGGGATTACCGTGATCAGCGCTGTTTTAGGCGGAATATTAGGATACATTTTAGGTGCAGTATTTCAAGAATTAGTCTCTCCTTTAATTCAAAAAATGGGATATGGACCGGCATTTGATCAAGCAGTTTCATGGTTTAAACAATGGGGTATGTGGATGGTGATTTTTGGAGGATTCTGTCCCATTCCTTTTAAACTTTTTACCATTGCGGCAGGGACTTTACATATGCCTTTTATTCCTTTCATCATGGCTTCTATTATCAGTCGCAGCATACGGTTTTTTGGTGTTGCAGGATTGATTGTTTACTGGGGTGGTGAACGTATTCAAAGACATTTAAATCGTTATATTGATATAGCAGGTTGGTTCGTAGTTTCCATTGCAGCGATAGCATATTGCATTTGGCATTTTGTGTAGCGTTGATACGTTTTTTGCATCAAGGCTTGTATGTTTACACCTGTAGGCCGAAAGGCTTAATCTCAAGGACGCTTGAGATGAGAGAAGAGATCCCGTATCAAGGCAAGGCAAAAAGCCTGATTCGTAGGTTAGGACCTTCTC
>JAFEDO010000118.1 GCA_018241565.1 Pseudomonadota bacterium | reverse complement strand
TACGGCGCTGATACGATTCGTCTTTTTATCGCTTTTGCTTCTCCACCAGAAATGTCTTTAGAATGGTCTGATAGTGGTGTCGATGGATCTTATCGATTCTTACGTCGTTTATGGGCATTTGCGCAGGATTATTCTTTCGTAAAAACTTTGAATGGAATGCAAGATGACAACGGCGATGTTGCTATCAATTGGCTCGAAGCAAATAACACTCAGAAAAATATTCGATTTGAATATTATGAATTACTGAATCAAGCGCGATTTGATTATGAGCGTTCACAATTCAATACCGTCGTTTCTGCCTGTATGAAATTACTAAATTCTTTAAGTAACATTCCTGTGAAAACGACTGATCCTATCGATCAAGCACTGATTCAAGAGGGGCTTAGCATATTGTTACGATTATTGGCGCCAGTCACTCCACATATTTGTCATGTTCTTTGGCATGAACTTGGTTATGGAAAACTTATTTTAGACGCACCATGGCCTAAAACAGTCAAAGATGCTTTAAAACTGGATACGTTGGAATTTGTCGTTCAAGTGAATGGAAAACTACGGGGTCACATTAAAGTGGATGCACAGGCAGAAGAAGATGAAATCACTGACATTGCTTTGCAAGATCCTGCCATACAGCGTTTCACAGCGGATAAAACATTGAAAAAAGTGATTGTCATTACTCACAGAAAATTAGTCAACATCGTTGTTGCAGAATAAATATGAAATCAAAACTTCAAATCGTTTTTTTAATACTGTTGAGCACTGTGTTAACGGCTTGTGGATTTCATTTGAGACAATCTGCTTTCTCTGATCCATCAACGATTAAATCTTTATATATACAAACATCTGACCCTTATAGTCCTCTCGTGAAAGATTTAACTCAAGTATTAAAAAATCAAAACATTCAATTAGCTAACACGCCAAATGAAGCTCAATATATATTAACGATTTTAAACTTTAATCAAACCAGCACTGTCACGAGCGTTGGGTTTAATACACAAATTCGACAGAACCTCATGATCTACACTGTAGAATTCGAATTTAAGAAAAATAGTTTCTCTTCAACAGCTCAGGATTCAGAAACTACTATACTCTTATCACCAACACAAGTTTCTGCTCAGCGACAATATACTCAAGATAATAATCAAATGTTGGGTTCTGAATCAGAAAAACAATCGATAGAACACAACTTAAGACAAGATGTCATTCAGAGAATGTTATTCAGAGTAAGTTCTGCGTTGAAGGGGTAAGGCTCTGATGCCGTGGTTATCCTGAAAACATGAATATTGTCATCCTGAGCATCAGCGAAGGATCTCAATGGTGTCACGAGATCCTTCGCTGACGCTCAGGATGACAAATACTGAGAACAATATGAAAATAAAACCCGAACAATTATCTCAACACTTACAAAATACACTCTCTCTTATCTATATCGTTAGCGGAGATGAACCTTTATTACAACAAGAAGCTTGTGACAGTATTCGAAAAGCAGCAATTCAACAACAGTATGCAGAAAAACAAATATTCTTTGTCGAAAATTCTAAGTCATTCAATTGGCAAAGTTTGCTTGAAGCAGCAAATAGCCTCTCTCTATTCAGCGACAAAACATTTTTAGATTTAAGATTACCTTCTGGAAAACCAGGCGATACGGGTGCAAAAATATTAATGCAATACGCTGAAAATCCTCCCCCAGATAAAATACTATTGATCACAACAGGAAAACTCGATGCAGCGACTCAAAAAGCAAAATGGTTTACTGCGCTCGAAAAAGTCGGGGTTTTTGTAGCAATATGGCCACTATTCGCTAATCAATTGCCTATCTGGTTAAAACAACGATTTCAAAAAGTTGGGTTGCAATTAGAACCAGCTGCTTTGAAATTATTTTCAGATCAAGTTGAAGGAAATCTTTTAGCGGCTGATCAAGAAATTGAAAAACTACGACTCATCTACGGTCCTGGAAAACTCAATGAACAACAGATTTTAGAAGCTACCACGAATCATAATCGTTATGATATTTTCAATTTAGTGGATGCCGTATTTTCAGGAGATAATGCACGTATTATTCGATTATTAAAAAATTTAAAAGCATTAAGCGAAGAACCTACTATTCTGTTATGGGCGCTCACACGAGAACTCCGAGTGCTGGCACAAATCACTTGGGCCGTATCATCAGGCAGTCACCTCGAGGCACAATTGCAAACACATAAAATTTGGGAAAATCGAAAATCGCTGTATCGTAAAGTATTACAATCTAAAAAAACTCAACATTGGTATACACTGATTCATCAGGCAAAACAAATTGATGAAATGATCAAAGGCATACAACGTGGTCACGTTTGGGATGAGTTAATGCAATTATGCTTATCATTTCATACTTAATATGATGAGAGATCCTTCGCAAAGCGAGGGATAACATGATTCACTTAAAGAGGTAAATATGTCATCCTGAGCGCAGCGAAGGATCTCAAAGGAAATATAATGAAAAAATTAATTGGTATCTTGGGTGGCACTTTCGATCCCATTCATCGTGGGCACATACTCATCGCTGAACAATTTCAACATTATTTTCCCGACGCTGAAATCCGTTTTATTCCAACTAAGATCCCTTTATTAAAAGATCCCGCACAAACAACATCAGAACAACGTCTTGAAATGTTACAAATCGCTTTGAAAGATTTTCCGAACATCATCATTGATCAACGAGAATTACAACGAGAATCACCTTCTT
>JAFEDO010000117.1 GCA_018241565.1 Pseudomonadota bacterium | reverse complement strand
TGCGGAGATTCTGTTGGAGAAATATTTGTGATTCGTCATCCCTCGCTCTGCAAAGGATTTCGGCGTTAACCTCGAGATCCTTCGCAGAGCGAGGGATGACAAACTCATTGAAGATGACGAGTTCAGGCAATTACTTCTTCTTTTTGCTCTTTTCTTTACTTTTCTTGCCTTCGCCAGCAGTGGAGTCTTCGTCAGCATCGATATCTACGCCATATCTATCTTCATAGCGTTTTTTCTCTAGCAATTCTTCGATTTTTCGTCGTAAAACGACTTTTTTATCATCTTCTGCGTCAGAATCAATGGCCGCTCCCTCATTGGCATCGCCACTATCAGGAAGCTGTTCATCATCAAAAAGTTCAAAATCGTCTTTGCTCATAAATCGACCTCGTATTCAGTGTAGCTAAGGTAATTCCGCTTTTTATATGTTTTTATGGAAATGTCAATAGAGTCAGAGAGGGTGAATAAGCCATGTATCTATTACTAAGCGAATGAGCGATGCTGAAATGTCGATTGTTCTAAAAGCGAGACACAGTTTCAGCGTGTCTCGCTTTCGAGGTAGATATATATTGCTCTAATGCAAATCTCCCACCGGACATTTAGAACAGCCTTTCTTATGAACGCAAGTAATACATATGTTTGAGTCGGGAGCGATATTTCCGCTAGGATGTATTGTGATCGAGCGGCTTTCTTTATTCCAAGTACAGCTAAAGTTGCCATCTGTTATTTGCTGAATGAAGGGGTTTGCATTTCCTATGATCGCTTTTATTTGTGTTAAGTGATTCTGTGCCGCTTGAATGCATTTTGGATCTGTTGCGTTAGAGCCCGTTTGTGCCGCATTGCCCTGGATGGGAATTGTAAATGATAGGCAGGCTAATAGGGGCACTGTCATTAACTGTCGATTCTTAGTGAAAACTTGGTTTAGTCTTTTGTTCATGGTTTTTCTCCTCGAAGTAGTTGTGAAACTAGCTCATTCTTAGGGTCAGATTACGTGAATGAGTCGATCGTGAAACATAGTATAGCTGGATATCAATGCTTTTCATTGGGCAGTATGAAAAATCTCAATAAAAGGTATACTTACTCAAAAATTAAAGGAGCCAGATAATGAAGAAAGTTTCATGTGCCTTAGCCGCTTTATGCGGTATTTTTATTTCTCCTAACATTTTCGCTGAACAAAAACGTGATTTTCAATGTGAAGTTTGGGTTGCGCGTAACACGTGTTGGAAAGATTTCAATGTCAGCGTTCATTTATTGGATTATTCAAATTTAAAAACTATTGCGACGATCGAGTTTCCTAAAGTGACAGACAACAAACCTCAAGAATCCGACTTCTTTGTTAAAAAAGAATTTGATTGTAATAGTGTCGATGTTATTACGTTTAAAAGTAATTTCTCACCAGCAATTTGGAAAGGTACTGACAAAGAAACTTATAGTGGCAGAAGAGTATGGTCAGTGCCTGCAAAAATAAAGAAAAAAATGGTATGGCATGTCGACGCTTGTTTTTCAGATGATTTTGTCGGGGTTCCAACACCTATCCGAGGTCAAAAAGATTGTCGGTGTATATATCCAGAGGTGCCACCTAAGAAATAATGTTAAAAATGCCTTTCTTCTTGATAGTTTCATCAAGAAGAAAGTTCATGTAGTACGGTATTTTTATGAATGATTTTGATCCCTCAGAAGTTTGGTCTAGAGCTATTATCTTAGTTGATATGAATGCTTTTTTTGCATCAGTGGAGCAATTAGATAACCCTGCACTACGAGGTCGACCTGTTGTTGTTACTAATGGCGAAGAGGGATCTTGTATTATCACAAGTTCTTATGAAGCGAGAGCTTATGGTATTAAAACAGGGATGCGTTTGAGAGAAGCAAAAAAACTGTGCCCACAATTAATTCGTTGTAGTGGTCGATCAAAAAGATATTCAGAAATTTCTAAACGTATCATGGCAGCATTACACACAATTACACCGGATGTCGAAGTTTTCTCAGTAGATGAAGCGTTTTTAGATGTCACTGGATGTCAACGTTTGCATGGTCATCCTATTAAGATTGCTCAAATGACGCAGAAAATCGTGTATGACGTTTCTGGGTTGCCTTGTTCAGTTGGATTAAGTGGCGATAAAACGACAGCTAAATATGCAGCTGAATTAAAAAAGCCTAATGGATTTACGGTAATTCATCCGGCAGAAGCTAAAAAAATATTAGAACCTGTTCCGGTCAATATGTTGTGTGGTATTGGCAAAGGCACCACTCGTTTTCTTGCACAGCACGGTGTATATACTTGTGGTGATATGCAAAAGTTACCGATCAGTGTTTTGGCAAAACGATTTGGTAATTTAGGGCGTCGTATTTGGGCGATGTGCCAGGGCGCTGATCCAGATCCCGTTTCTACAGTGGTTAACCCACCAAAATCTATGAGTCACAGTAAAGTATTACCACCAGGTACAAGAGATCGCGAAGTCATATTAACGTATCTTATGCATATGAGTGAAAAGCTCGCTTCGAGAATGAGACGACATCAATTACAAGCACAAGAATATGAAATCACACTACGTTTGAAATCGGGTGATAAAATTCAAGAAGGGTTGAAACTCATTGCTCCCTCTCATGATGGAAGAGAATTATTTAATTTAGCGGAATCCGTGGTTAAAAATCATTGGCGAAAGCAAGTGGTGAGCCTTGTTAGAATTGTTGCGCTAGATCCACAGCCCATGAATCAACAGCTCGATTTTTTAGTAGAAACTAATCCAAAACGTGAAGCCATTAATAAAGCGGTCGATGCAATTAATAATGCCTATGGTGATTTTACAATTTCACCGGCACGATTGTTAAAGAAATCAAAAACACCAGATGTTATTTCGCCTGCTTGGAAACCAAAGGGACCAAGAGAGACCGTTTGATTAGAAAGTTTTATTGTTTAATTCAGAAAAATTAAAAAACTTAACGTGATTTACTTTTTGTTGAGTAGCAAATGCAGTAGCGAAATTAGAGTAAGTGAAAAAGTCTTGCATGTGCCAGTCATCAGCGCTGGCATTTTTGATGGAAATGAGTTTGGCTGGTGCTTGAATAGACACGATGAAATCTTTGAGTGGAAAGCTGAGTCCTTGGCCAATGGCTTTAATAAACGCTTCTTTCTGAGTCCAGATATGAAAAAATGCATTTTGTTGTTCCTGTTCGGGGAGACGCATCATCGCTTCATATTCAGATGCTGAAAAAAAACGTTCCGCAATATCAGCGCCAGCACGATCCGAGATTTCCTCAATATCTATTCCAATCAGATGATTTAAAGTAAATGCAGCGACAAAATAATTATCTGAATGAGAAACGTTAAATTGCAATTCAAGAGCATTATTTTCAATCGTTGGTTTTCCATGACTTTCATATTTGAAAATTATTTCTTGCGGTGAGCAATTTAAATATCGACCTAGTAGTAAACGTAACATGGCTCTTGCTGCTGTAAAGCGATTTCGGTGAATGTCAAAATGGAATCGTCGAGCTCGTTTTGTTTCATCCGAATTGAGTAGGGTAGAGTATTCTTGCAATTGTTGTGGAGATACTGCTAGTTCAGCTCGCCAAATATGAACCTCATTTTTTTTGAGGGTTGGTACGCTTGATGGAGTTTGCCAAGTTGTCATGTGAGTAAATTATTTAATATTTGATAATAAATTTTTTCTAACTGTTCTAAGTCTTTTAAAGAAACATGTTCATTGACCTGATGAATACTCGCATTGATAGGGCCAAATTCAATCACTTCACAACCTGTTTTTGCAATGAAGCGCGCATCAGATGTACCGCCACCGGTTGAGAGTTCAGGATTGAAGGTTGTTAAGTTTTGAATGGCAGATTGAGTCGCTTGAATTAATTTACCGTGATCCGTTAAAAAAGGTTCGCCACTTAAGATCCAATCGATTTCATAATTTAATTGGTGCGTATTCAACATATCAACAAAAGCTTTTTGTAATTTCTCGTAATCCCAAAGATTCGAATAACGAAAATTAAAATCGCACTCTATGATTCCTGGGATCACATTCGTTGCGCCAGTGCCTGAGTGGATGTTAGAAATTTGAAAACTGGTGGGTGGAAAATGTTTACTACCCGAGTCCCATACTTTTTGAGTTAAACTCAATAAGAGTGGGGCAATACGATGAATAGGGTTGTCCGCCAATTGAGGGTAAGCGACATGCCCTTGCTTGCCGAGTACGCGTAACTTTCCTGTTAATGAACCACGTCTCCCAATTCGAATACAATCACCGAGTTGTTTGTGGCAACTGGGTTCACCCACGAGACAGTAATCAATTTTTTCATTCTGATGTTTTAAATAATCTAAAACTTTTGGGGTGCCATCTAAGAAATGGTCGCCTTCTTCTCCGCTCGTGATTAAGAACCCGATCGAGCCTTTGAAGTTTTTTGAATCCTTTAAGAAGCGTTCGCAAGCGATCACCATCGCAGCAAGACTGCTTTTCATATCTGCAGCACCACGACCATATAAAATATGATCGCGTACGGTAGGTTGAAAGGGATCCGAATGCCATTGAGTCAGCGGTCCAGTGGGTACGACATCAGTATGACCGGCAAATACAAATAAAGGAGACGTGTTTCCCAGTTTTGCCCAAAAATTTGCGACAGGACCTGATGAGATACGTTTAATTTCAAATCCTAATTTTTCTAAGCGTGCCATTAAAATATCTTGGCATTGTGCGTCATTTGGTGTGACAGAAGCCGTTTGAATAAGTTGTTGTGTTAAGTTTAAAAGTTCTGACATAAGCTTCCTATTGATGGTTCTAATTTTAGTGATTGAGATCCTTCGCTTCGCTCAGGATGACAAGCGCACACATTATCCTCTTAATAATTCGTTAATACTGGTTTTCCCGCGAGTCTTTTCATCGACCTGTTTGATGATGACGGCACAATACAAACTGTGGCTGCCATCCGATGCTGGCAAAGATCCAGCAACAACAACGGATCCGGCAGGAACTCGTCCATAACTAATTTCGCCAGTGATACGATTATATATTTTTGTGCTTTGTCCAATAAAAACGCCCATAGAAATTACGGAGTTTTCTTCAACGATAACCCCTTCAACAATTTCAGAGCGCGCACCAATGAAACAATTGTCTTCAATGATAGTAGGAGTCGCTTGTAGGGGTTCTAATACGCCACCTATCCCAGCACCACCGGAGAGATGGACATTCTTTCCGATTTGAGCACAAGAACCTACAGTCGCCCAAGTATCGATTAAGGCGCCACTATCAACATAAGCACCTGTATTAATATAAGAAGGCATCACAACGGTATTTTTGCCCACAAAAGCGCCTTTTCGAACGCAAGCGTGAGGTACGATTCGTGCACCTTGTTGTTGAAACTGAGCTTCCGTGTAATCGATGTATTTTAAGGGGACTTTATCATAAAACTGAGTGAACCCGCCGGGAACGACTTGAGAAGGTGTGACTCGAAAATATAAGAGAACGGCTTTCTTTAGCCATTCGTTGACATGCCATTTGCCGGCTTGTTTTTCAGCGACTCGCAAAGTCCCTGCATCTAAAAGTTCGATGGCATCATGGATAGCTTGTTTGGTTTTCTCATCGACAGAATCTGGCGTGATTTCAGCGCGTTGTTCATAAGCTCGTTCAATGGTGTTCTGAAGTGGATGCATTCGGATCTCCTATAGTTTGCGGTAGTTTACAGAATTTGATAAAAAATTAAAGCCAAGTTGAAGGCGCGATCAACTTAAATCGTCATTTAGAAGACGACTAGAAATTTTGTGGTCTTATATATTGGGTTGATCTTGGGCGAGATTTTTTAGAAGGGGAGACTGCCAATAATTGTGTAGTAGCAGGCTGAAAAAAATTGGCTGGCTTTCCCGCACGATTATCAGAATTGGTTAATTGCTCTTTTATTAATGTTTTTGTTAAATCAAACTCTAATTTGGCGTAATCAGAACTTCTTTTCTTTATAAAAAAATCTCTAAGATTTTTAGTGAATGCGTCGAGATTTTCTAGTGTATTAGGTATTTTTAAAACAATAGGTGCATCGGGACCGTAGATAATAAATTTATTTTTTTCGATAGTAACGGCCAAATCTTTATTAGTGATGTAAGAGGTAAT
>JAFEDO010000116.1 GCA_018241565.1 Pseudomonadota bacterium | reverse complement strand
AGAAACGGTGCCTTGAGGGAAACTTGAGCCCGCTTATCATTGGGCTCTCCTTCCCTTGGGGAATATTATAATAGAGCGTTTGTTACTTTGACTCTCATCGCTTGACAGAGACACAGTAACCTACATAATCTATGACAGTTGGTAAAAAGTTCTGAGAGGATAGTAGAGGGTGGTAGAGGGCTTTAAAAGCCTTATGAGTTAGATTCTTTTTTAGGGTCTTCTTCTTTCACAGGTTTGGTTTTTAAGTTTTTCCCTGGCTTGAAGGCAACGACTTGTCGGGCTTCTACCAGTGCTTCTTCGCCTGTTTTGGGGTTACGAGCGATGCGGGCTTCTTTTTTTCGGATGATGAAATTACCAAATCCCATGAGTTTTACAGAGTCTCCTTCTTCGAGGGAGGACTTAATAACTTCGAAGAATGATTCGACCAAGTTTCTAGCGAGCGGCTCTGTGACGTAGCATCTCTCTTTCACCGCATTGATTAAATCGTTCTTAACAAGTGCCATATATATTAATACTTATATAATTAGTTGATTTGAAAAGAAATTTTATAGCTAAATTTTTTTAATCGGTCAAGTCAAAGACGAAATTTTATAACTTTAGCATCATAAAAAATTCTAGTGTACAATGCGGCCCCGTTGTAAATTATTAACCACTGACTTAAAAACTAAAATAAGAATATAACTATGACTAAGAGTGAACTTATTTCAAAGTTGCAAATGCAATATAAGCGTTTACCAGGAGAGGTTGTTGAAAAGTGTGTAGATGTAATTCTTGAAGGAATTGCTTCTGCATTAGATGATCATCGACGCGTTGAAGTGCGTGGCTTCGGAAATTTTTCAATACGTGAATGGCAACCTCGTTTTGCACGTAATCCAGAAACCGGAGAAACATGGCGCACACCACCGGTTAATGCAGTTTATTTTCGGCCAGGAAAAGAATTAAAGATGAGAGTGAATGGTCGTGGTTATGCTGAAAGCAAATTCAATAATCATACGAGCGAGCATAGCGATCATAGTGAACATATTGAATGCAGAGAAGAATAAGGTTTATCTGCATAACAGGCTAGTTTGTTACTCGTGGCACCATTCAGATTAATTTGTGTGATCCCGCTTTACATGCGCCCGTAGCTCAGTTGGATAGAGTACTTGGCTTCGAACCAAGGGGTCGGGAGTTCGAATCTCTCCGGGCGCGCCAGTTTGTTTTTTTAGATACTAATTTCGTGACATTGAATTTGCCATTTCCACCAAAGTGCTTTTTTCATCGGCAGAATTCGCAATTTGCCAAGTTAACGTATAGAGAGTAGAACCTTCTCGCCATTGAATCATCGGCGGCCAATAGTCTCCCATCGCGTGTCCTGGCGTGTAATACGCGTGAGTATCATTTTTTAAAGTCACAGGTACAGTGATTTCATGATTCTGCATATCATATTGAATTTTAGGTTCTCCTAAAGTTTCAGCCGTTATGCTGCCAATATTACAATTGTGTACACCATGACAGTTGGCAGTCGCATCAATGTTGAGCGCCAGAAAATTTTTTCTGGCAGAGTAACTAGCATAATAAGATTTTTTCGAGTCAGGAATTTGAGTGGGGACTCGCATGGAAATGTTTTTATTTTTTTGTTTGATTTCTTTTAAAACTTTATCTAATCCTTGAATGTTTTTTTCGGTGTTTACCCAAGATGCCGCATAACTTGCAGAAAATAGTAGCGAAGTTAGGCTTACAGAAATAAAAACTTTTTTTAAATGATTCATCATATTCTAAGCTCCTTTGTTATAAAATCGTGTTTATTTATAAGTTATTGCTAAATGTATTTAGATTTTGTAATGCATCTATATCGTCAGCTGTAGGTTTTTTCCATAAAAGCCATCCTCCCTGTGCTAGACTTTCTTTAAGATTTCCGGTGTGATCGCATATTTTAGAAAACCGGTTAAGATCAATGCCTAATAACAATTTTTTTGTATCATCAGGGAGTTGTTTGAGTGTTTCTTCTAACGCATTTCCATCCATCATATTGATCGCTAAACAAAATGCAGTAGCTCGTTCGATCAGAACTGCCATCATGCGAGTGTATTGTCCACCAAACTGGCTAGCATAATGCATGATTCCACTACACAAAATATCATTCAAATTAATGATGCAATAAACAATGACACCCCAGAATGCAGTTTGAGCTAAAAATTCACGACCAATACCCCAGCTTTCAGGAATATTTGTGTAAACGAGTTCAGTCGCAGGGCCTGATGAAAAAGGTGAAAAAACAAATACGTTTAAGAATTGCAGGAATAAAAATGCTTTTGGGTATAGTCGAAACGCAACTGGCATAGCAGTATTTCTAGTGATTAATGCAGTGGCTGTATCAAAAGGTCTTTGGAATGCTTTTCCGCCATAGTAGGCAACCATAATCGCAGTAATTAAAACAGGAAGCAGGGTAATTAAAATGGCTGCAACTCTGCTATCGAGCATTCGTTCAGTTAGATTGTATTCAGAACCGGCAAAACCTGAGATACCAATGGTCACAAGCAGTGCTCCTAAAGTCCAAACAATGGTTCTCACGAATTCTCGCGAATAATCTATGGGTTTTGGAAGTTTTCGCGGAGCAAGTGGTGTCATGTTTTGAGCGGTTTGTATAATGCACTTGTACTGTTCTAATCCTAAAGTAATATCACTAAGGTTAGTCGGTGTATTGGGAATATTCGGAAGCTTCTGAGCATCTTCGCCAGCTTTATAACGTAGTCTTTTTAGATCTCTTTCAAATCCGTGATCAGTGAGTTTTCCAACTGCTGCTAGGAGATTTCCAATGAGGAGATTTTTCAGCATT
>JAFEDO010000115.1 GCA_018241565.1 Pseudomonadota bacterium | reverse complement strand
ATGGTTGAAACTAATCATCCTTCTGCTTGTTATTCGTTAGGATTGATTCATTACTCTGGTGAGATTGTACCTAAAGATGTTCAAAAAGGATTATTACTCATTCAAAAGGGAGCACGCTACAAAGATCCTGAAGCTAATTACTGGTTAGCAAAACAATATTTTGAGGGTACTTGTTTTGTAAAAGATCCTGCTAAAGGTATTGAGCATCTCAAAATTTCTGCGGGAAGAGGGTATGCAAAAGCCTGTAGCTTGTTAGGTTTATATTTATGCCAAGGAAAATATCTTCAAAAAGATCTTGTTCAAGGAATTAGTTATATCAGATCTGTACTGGATGAATTGGAAAATAAACGACTTATTTGGTTGGTATCAGAATTATCCATTAGTAATACCAACACCCATGAACAAACTAAAACTGACTTTATCGTTCAATTAGTAAAAAAAGTTTCTGAAAGTTGCGATTCCGACACTAGAGTTGCTATGGCAGATATCCTGCTCGATAACCATATTGATGAAGCATTCGCTGAAACACTGTTAAACGCCGAGATAAAAGCAGGTAACAAGGAAGCGAAACGTGTCCTTGGTACCTATTACTTAAAGCAAAAAAATGATTTTGTAAAAGCTTTACCTTTATTAGAAGAAGTGGCTATTGAACTCGATGATTTAGGGATTCAACGCTGGTTAGGTGGGCTTTATTTGAATGTACAGGGATATCAAAATATTCAAAAAGCGATAGTTTTCCTTAAGATGGCAGCGGCTCATGGTGATCCAGAATCTTGCTGGTTATTGGGCAGTATTTATCTTCGTGATGGACGTAATGTTGACGAAGGAATGCCATTGATACGTATAGCAGCAGAGAAAAAATACCCAATTGCTATCGAGTTTTTGGCTTATCTTCATAAAAAGTTAGAAGATGAAGGACTATCCATGACAAATCTGGATGAAAATGAAAGCAGACGTCCCTCCGAAAATACAAACAACACGACTACAATAATTCCACATGATAAAGAAACTGCAACTTTGAGCACTGAGGCAAATTATACGGAAGAACCTAAACCAAATACGGATCCAACGTCTGGAATAATCCTGCCTGAAGAGGAAATTGCAACTCCGAGTACGGCCGTAGAGCATGGCGAAGAATCTGAGCCGATTACGACTCCAAGGTACAGCTCGAGCTTCTGTCGCATATGGTGAAGCTCCCTTTGAATTGCGCTAAATAATGGATAGATCTTGCCTCAATTTCAATCAAAAGGTAGCATCCCTCTCCTTTAACATCTATGGAAAATCATCATGCGTAGTCATTATTGCGGTAACGTCAATGAAACCTTATTGAAACAAGAAGTTGAGCTCTGTGGTTGGGTACATAATCGTCGTGACCACGGTGGGGTTGTTTTCATTGATATGCGTGATAGAGAAGGGCTAGTCCAAGTTGTTTTTCAACCTGACCTTATTAATACCTTCGCGATCGCTGAACAATTGCGTCATGAATATGTCATCAGAGTGAAAGGAACTGTCCGCCCAAGACCCGAAGGCATGGTGAATCCGAACATGCCTTCGGGAAAAATAGAAGTACTCGCCGAATCTTTATCTATTTTAAATGCTTCTTTAACGCCACCATTTTTGCCCGATGAATATCAAGAAACAACGAATGAAAACGTACGCTTAAAATACCGATACATTGATTTGCGTCGCCCTGATATGTTTCACCGATTAAAATTTAGAACGCAAGTGACTCAATATGTTCGTCGATTTTTAGACGAAGCAGGATTTCTAGATATAGAAACACCGATGTTAACAAAAGCAACGCCCGAAGGTGCGCGCGATTATTTAGTCCCAAGTCGTGTACATCGTGGATCTTTTTATGCATTACCTCAATCGCCACAATTATTTAAACAAATTTTGATGATGGCTGGGATAGAACGTTACTACCAAGTCGTTCGCTGTTTCCGTGACGAAGATTTACGTGCAGATCGACAACCTGAATTTACACAATTAGATATTGAAGCTTCATTCATTGATGAACAGATGATTCAATCTATTTTAGAAGACATGGTGAGAGGATTATTTAGAACCTTATTAAACGTAGAATTACCCAATCCATTTCCTCGCATGACATATGCAGAAGCAATGAAACGTTTTGGATCAGATAAACCCGATTTACGCATCCCATTGGAATTAATCGATATTGCCGATCTCGTTCAAGAAGTGGAATTCAAAGTATTTTCTGAACCGGCCAGAAATTCAGATTGTCGCGTTGTTGCATTAAAACTCCCGAACGGATGTGAATTAAGTCGCAAAGATTTAGAAGATTACGGGAATTTTGTCGGCATTTATGGTGCAAAAGGATTAGCTTATATCAAAGTCAATGATCGCAAAACTGGAATGGCAGGCTTGCAATCACCCATCTTAAAGTTTTTACCAGAGCCTGTGATTGCTGCCATTTTAGATCGCGTTCAAGCAGAAACTGGCGACGTGGTTTTCTTTGGTGCTGATCGCGCAAAGGTCGTGAATGAAGCGATGGGCGCTCTACGAATTAAATTGGGTCATGATAAAAAATTATTAATTGGTGATTGGCGACCTCTCTGGGTTGTGGATTGGCCTATGTTTGAAGGAGATGGAGACTCTGGGCATTGGCAACCACTTCATCATCCATTCACTGCACCTAAAGTCATGGATATTGCTGCATTAGAAGCGGATCCCAGTGGATGTTTATCGCGTGCTTATGACATGGTATTAAATGGCACTGAGTTAGGTGGTGGCTCTATTCGTATTCATACGACTGAAATGCAGCAAGCCGTATTTCGCATATTAGGAATTAGTAGCGAAGAAGCGGAACAAAAGTTTGGATTTTTATTAGAAGCTTTGCAATATGGTTGTCCTCCACATGGTGGTATTGCTTTAGGTATTGATCGTCTCGTGATGTTAATGACGGGCTCAAGCAGTATTCGTGATGTGATTGCATTCCCTAAAACTCAAACCGCGAGTTGCTTATTAACGGGTGCACCTTCTGTGGTAGATCCATTACAGTTAAAAGAATTATCGATATTTTGTGTTCAGGAGAAAGAGCATGGCAGGTCATAGTAAATGGGCGAATATTAAATTTCGTAAAGCGGCACAAGATGCAAAGCGCGGAAAAGTATTCACAAAATTAATTCGGGAAATCACAATTTCAGCACGCATTGGTGGACCAGATCCTGCGACCAACCCACGTTTACGAACAGCTATGGATAAAGCACTAGCCGCTAATATGAAAAAAGATACGCTGCAAAATGCGATCAAACGTGGTGCCGGCGGATTAGAAGGAGAGGCATTAGTTGAAGTGCGTTATGAAGGTTATGCACCAGGTGGTGTAGCTGTTTTAGTGGATTGTTTAACGGATAATAGAAATAGAACTGTATCGGAAGTGCGTCATGCATTTACAAAAATGGGCGGTAATTTAGGAACAGATGGATCAGTCGCTTATTTATTTAATAGACAAGGTGAAATATGGTTTCCGGAAGGTGCTGACGAAGAAAAATTATTAGAAGCCGCATTAGAAGCAGGTGCTGACGATATTGCAACACAAGAAGATGGACGCATCCAAGTTGTCACGAGTTATGAAAACTTTAATCAGGTTAAATCTGCATTAGAAGAAAAAGGATTTCAAAGTGATTTTGCTGAAGTAGAAATGAATGCAACCAATCAAGTACCTGTTGATGCTGAAACAGCTGAAAAAATATTAAAAATGATCGATATGCTGGAAGATTTAGATGATGTTCAAAACGTATATTCCAATGCAGAAATCCCAGATGAAGTATTAGAAAAAATGGGAAGCTAGATGGTGTATCATCCTGAGCGTATGGTGTCATTCTGAAGTTGAATTGTGCCATCCTGAAGTTGAATTGTGTCATCCTGAGCGTCAGCGAAGGATCTCAGAGTTAACATTGAGATCCTTCGCTGACGCTCAGGATGACAAGCTCCGTTCAGGATGACAGTAACGAAAATAAGAGAATAAAAAATGCCAATTTTCATCGGTATTGATCCAGGCTCTCGAATTACGGGTTACGGTGTTATCCAAAGTGAAGGAATGGAACATCGTTACATCACCTGCGGATCACTGAAACTTCCAACAACTTCTATCGATGAACGCTTACGAGTGATCTTCAATTCCATTCATGCAATTATGTCAGAGTTTAAACCCAATGAAGCTGCGATTGAGCAAGTCTTCATGCATCAAAACCCGGGAGCTGCTTTAAAACTAGGGCAAGCACGAGGTGCTGCGATTGTTGCGATTGCTCATCATAATATTTCAGTGGCAGAGTATTCAGCGAGACAAATTAAACAATCAGTGGTGGGTTATGGCGCTGCAGCCAAAGATCAAGTGCAACATATGATCCGATGTTTATTAAATCTTAAAAAAACACCAGAACCAGATGCAGCCGATGCCTTAGCTGTGGCAATATGCCACGCACAAACAAAACGTGGAATACATCACCTAGTTGGCGTCAAAGGTTCTATGCGAAGGGGTCGATTGCGATGATAGGATATTTAGCAGGCACACTTTTAGAAAAAAAACCACCACACATATTATTAGATGTGCAAGGTGTGGGGTATGAAGTGGAAGCCTCCATGCAAACTTTCTATAAATTGCCAGATATACATGAACCTGTGAAATTATTTACGCACTTAGTTGTTCGCGAAGACGCGCAATTACTGTATGGATTTTTTGATAAAACAGAACGAACACTTTTTCGGCATTTGATTAAAGTGAGTGGGGTAGGGCCAAAAATGGCTGTCACTATTTTATCGAATAGCACCCCAGAACAATTTGTGTATTCTATTCATCATGATGATGTGATGAGTTTGGTAAAACTACCTGGGATAGGAAAAAAAACCGCAGAACGTTTATTAATTGAAATGCGTGATCGATTAAAAGATTGGGATCATGGCGTTTTGCTCAATGGTGTTGGCACTGCTTCAGAGTCAGCAGCTAGAAAACAAGTGACTCAAGATGCTATTAGCGCGTTAGTTGCATTAGGTTATAAACCACAAGAAGCAAGTCGTGCAATATCGTTAGTGGAAAATGATTCTTCAACGAGTCAACAATTAATAAGAGATGCTTTACGGAAGATTGCAGAAGAGTAAGATATCGACCAGAAAGATTTTGGGTCGAAGGGGTCCTGTTACCGCGTTATCCCTCATTTTGGATCCGCAAGTACTCAGGTGCAAGATTTTTGCTTCAATGTATTTGCTGCGCAGCTAATTACTTAAAAACCAGGGGGCCCCCTACGCGATGCCACCCCTTCGGCAACCCTCGTGTCTGTCATCCCGGCCGAGTGCCGAGCTTTTGCGGCACGAGAGCCGGGATCCAGTGACTTTGCTGCGCTTTAAAGACTGTAATAACAGGAATTTTTATTATGTTAGAAATGGGTAGATTAATATCTAATAATAAAATGGGTGAAGAAGAAGTTCTCGATAGAGCCATTCGCCCTCTGCGCCTGACTGATTATATCGGTCAAGAAACTGTGAAACAGCAGATGGAGATTTTCATTGGTGCTGCAAAAAAACGTCGGGAAGCTTTAGATCACGTTTTAATATTTGGACCGCCGGGCCTTGGGAAAACGACATTAGCAAATATTATTGCACATGAAATGGAAGTGAAGATTAAACAAACTTCAGGTCCTGTTTTAGAGCGAGCAGGAGATTTAGCAGCATTATTGACGAATTTAGAAGAAAATGACGTTTTATTTATTGATGAAATTCATCGTTTAAGTCCTGTCGTAGAAGAAGTTTTATATCCCGCCATGGAAGATTACAAATTAGATATCATGATTGGTGAAGGACCTGCCGCTCGTTCTATCAAATTAGATTTGCCTCCATTCACCTTGGTCGGTGCAACAACTCGGGCAGGGCTTTTGACGTCACCCTTACGGGATCGCTTCGGGATTGTTCAACGTTTAGAATTTTATGAAGTCAATGATTTAACCAATATCGTTTTACGATCAGCGAATATTTTAAAATTAGGTATTGTTCCAGAAGGTGCGCTTGAGATTGCTAAACGTTCGCGAGGTACACCGAGAATCGCGAATCGTTTATTGCGACGGGTACGCGACTATGCGGAAGTAAAATCCGATGGCATAATCACCAAAGCAACAGCTGACCAAGCACTTAATATGCTAGACGTAGATGTTCATGGATTCGATATGATGGACCGCAAATTATTGCTGGCGGTTATCGATAAATTTGACGGTGGCCCTGTCGGCATTGATAGCATTGCTGCAGCAATTGGTGAAGAACGTGGTACTATCGAGGACGTTTTTGAACCCTTCCTCATTCAACAAGGATTTTTAATGAGGACACCAAGGGGTCGAATTGCGACTCGGCATGCTTACCAACATTTTGGTTTGCGAGTTCCAGAACGCATTGGTGTACAGGAAAGCCTGGAATTACAGGAAGAGTAAATGAATAGTGTTCATCCCAGCCGAGTGCTGCAAAAACGACGCTGGATCCCGGCTCTCGTGTTACAAAAGGCGTAACACGAGGCCGGGATGACATGCCAACACTCATCGCAAGTGTTTGCTGTCATCCCGGCCGAGTGCCGAGCTTTTGCGGCACGAGAGCCGGGATCCAGAGACTTAAAATTATTGGGAGATTAACATGGTGTCCAATCCTTCTTTATGGATGTATTTTGCAAATGCAGGCATCGTTGTCAAAGCAGTGATGTTAATTTTAGTAGCCGCTTCTATTTTGTCGTGGACGTTGATTTTTCAACGAGGCCGTATGTTGAAAGAAGCGCAACAAGATTCATTAGATTTTGAAGATCAATTTTGGTCTGGCGTTGAATTATCAAAACTCAATACGGCTATTCAAGTTTCTAAAGATGAGCCCAATGGTTTAGCGAATATTTTTCAAGCGGGATTTCAAGAATTTTTACGTTTATCTAAACAGCCTTCTCAATCACAAATCATTATGGAAGGTGTCCAACGTGCGATGCGTATTGCTTATGCCAGAGAAGCTGCGCGATTAGAAAATCATTTGCCAATGCTTGCATCCGTTGGTTCAACCAGTCCTTATATTGGCTTATTTGGAACTGTCTGGGGCATCATGACTTCTTTCCATGCATTGAGTAGCAGCGCACAACAAGCCACCATTTCTATGGTAGCGCCAGGTATTTCTGAAGCCTTGGTTGCAACAGCGATGGGATTATTTGCAGCGATTCCCGCAGTACTCGCTTATAACCGCTATGCGAGTCAAGTAGAGCGAGTACTCAATCAGTATCAAACTTTTCAAGAAGAGTTTTCTAATATTTTATTGAGAAAGGCCCATTCTAACGAATTTTTTGAGTAATAATCTATGATGAAAATAACTAAGAAACCCATCGCAGAAATTAATGTAGTACCTTACATCGATGTTATGTTGGTATTGCTCGTTATTTTTATGATCACAACGCCTTTGTTAACTCAAGGTGTCAAAGTAGATTTACCTCAAGCAACCGCAACAGCTATTTCACCCGATGAAAACCAACCGATTGTGGTTACTGTTGATCACGATGGTAAATATTATTTAAATATTAATGCAAAACCTAACGAGGTTATTAGCCCAGAAGATTTATCTACTCGTGTTGCAACCGAATTGTCATTAGCAAAGCAAACTGGGAAAAAGCGATTAGTTTTAATTAAAGGGGATAACCAGGTTGATTATGGCAAAATTGTACAAGCAATGGTTTTGCTTCAACAATCAGGTGCAGGCAGTGTTGGTTTAGTCACTGAGCCGCCTCTTGAAAAAACGGTTTAAAAACAAATGACTGATTATCGTCGCCCTTTTATATTTGCAATTCTGTTACATATTGTTTTATTAACAATATTATCTTTGCATTATGATGAATCCACCAGACCTGCTTTACAAAAATCTCAAGTTGATATTATCAATGCAGTTGCTATGAATTCATCAACTGCAGTACCTGAAAAAAACAAATCTGAAAAAGAATCACAGAAGAAAATTGAACCAGACAAACCTATGGTTGATCAACCACCTGTTAATGAAGTTAAAAATGAACCCGTGGATGAACAAGTTCGCTTGTCTCAAATGCAAGATGCCGCACTTAAAATAAAGCGAGATGATACTAAAAGAATTAAAGAAGAAGCTGAGGCTTTAAAAAAACAAAAAGAAACTGAAAAGAAGTTAGCGGAAGCTGAAGCGCTGAAGAAAGAAAAAGAAACTGAAAAGAAGTTAGCGGAAGCTGAAGCGCTGAAGAAAGAAAAAGAAACTGAAAAGAAATTAGCAGAAGCTGAAGCGCTGAAGAAAGAAAAAGAAACTGAAAAGAAATTAGCAGAAGCTGAAGCGTTGAAGAAAGAGAAAGAAGCTGAAAAGAAATTAGTGGAAGCTGAAGCGCTGAAAAAACAAAAAGAAACTGAGAAGAAATTGGCAGAGGCTGAAGCACTGAAGAAACAAAAGGAAACTGAAAAGAAACTGGCAGAAGCTGAAGCATTAAAGAAACAAAAAGAAGCCGCTGAGAAAAAGAAAAAAGCTGATCTCGCTGCTAAAGAAAAAAAAGCAGCTGAAACAAAAAAATTAGAAGCCGAGAAAAAAGCAACTGCGTTAGCAGAACAAAAAAAGAAAGCTGCTGAATTTGCTGCTGAAGAAAAACAAAAAGCTATTGAAGCAGAGAAAGCTGCTGTTGCACGTGAAGCATCTATGCAAAAAGAAATTGATAAATATGGCGCATTGATTGTTTCATCTATTCAGCGTCGTTGGATTGTCCCTGAAGATCTCGATAAAAATTTGACGGCTGAATTGCTGGTTCATGTAGCGCCAGGCGGAACTGTTTTGACTGTTAATATTGTTAAAAGCAGTGGTAATTCATTACTGGATAAATCGGCTGAGGCTGCTGTATTTAAAGCTTCTCCCTTACCCGTTCCACCGGACTCTGATCTGTTTGATAAGTTTAGAAATATACGTTTGACAGTTCGCCCAGAAGGGGTATTATCCGCGGGTTAATTTTAGTCGATAAATGTACAATCATGCTGCTTTTATGCGGGAGTTTTCTACTATGAGAAAGTTTTTTGCCCCACTATTTTTTCTTATTTCACTTTTTTTCCAAACACTGGCTCATGCCACAGTAAATTTAGAATTAACGCAAGGTGTTGATAGCGCTTTACCCATCGCTGTTTTACCTTTTACTGGTCAACCCAGTTTGTACGAAGATGTCACCAAAATTGTCAGCCAAGATTTACAAAATAGCGGACAATTCCGTTTAGTAGACGCTCAAAACCAAACTAATTTATATCCAGTTAACACGGCCTTCTGGAAAAGCCGTGGTGCTGACAATGTGGTTTCAGGCCATATTGAACAAGTGGGATTTGATCGTTACCGCGTGAAATTTGATTTGCAAGATACTTTGGGAAACAAAGTTAGCGCAGTCAGTAAAGAATTTACGGTACCTGGAAAAGATTTTAGACGTTTAGCACATCATATCAGCGATGTTGTTTACAAAGCATTGACTGGTGAACCTGGCATATTCTCTACAAAGATCGCTTATGTATTCGTAGACCGTGCTCAACAAGGAAAACCTCAATATCGTTTAGAAGTAGCAGACTATGATGGACATAATGCTCGCGCTTTACTGACTTCTTCTGAACCCATTATGTCACCTGCTTGGTCACCCAATGGCAAGAGAATTGCATATGTTTCTTTTGAAAGTAGAAGATCGCAAACTTATGTTGTCGATGTAGCTACTGGTCAAAGACATTTGATGACCGATTATCCTGGTTTGAATGGTGCGCCTGCTTGGTCCCCAGATGGTCAAAAGCTAGCTTTGGTTTTATCTAAAGACGGTTCTCCAAAGATCTATGTGATGGATGTCGGCAGTAAGCAAATGCGTCAAGTGACACAAGGTGGAGCCATTGATACTGAACCAAACTGGGCGCCTAACGGAAATGCCATTCTATTTACTTCTGATCGTGGTGGTTCGCCCCAAATTTATGAAGTGAATATTGGAACAGGACAGACCCAACGGATCACTTATGACGGTAAATATAATGCGAGTGCCAACTACTTACCAAACGGAAAAGGTGTCGCTGTACTCCATGGTGCAGATGGCATGTATACCATTGCTATTCAAGATACAGCGAGTGGACGAGTCGATGAATTAACTCGCACAGGAAGAGATGAATCTCCTAGTGTGTCTCCGAATAGTAAGATGATAATATATGCTTCTCGTTCCGGTAATGGCGGCGTTTTAAATATGATTTCTACCGATGGTAGGATTAAATTAAGTTTACCTTCACGAGAAGGCGATGTTCGCGAACCAGCTTGGTCACCCTTTCTTGGATAATTATTAGGAGAATAAAATGAAAATAAGAAAAATATTGGATCTTTGTTTAATGACGGTTTTATGCGGCACTTTAGTGGCTGGTTGTAGCAGCACAGGAAAAAACAAACACGGTGCAGCGGGTGTGGAAGATGGTTCAAAAGCTTATAGCAGTGGACTTGGTGAAGAACAAGGATTTGGTGGAGAGGGTGGTAGTGATGCGGATAAATTAAAAGCGCCTCATAACCAAGTGTATTATTTTGATTACGACAGTAACAGTATTCACGAAGAAGATCGTCCTTCGATCACAGCTCAAGCCGCTTACTTAGCAGCTCATTCTTCAGATACAGTGGTGTTGTTAGGTAATACTGACGAACGTGGTAGCCGCGAATACAATATGGCTTTAGGTGAACGTCGTGCGAATGCAGTTGCGGATCTCATGATGGTAGATGGTGTTCAGAAGAGACAAATTTGTGTGATAAGTTACGGTGCTGAACGTCCAGCTGCAGTCGGACACGATGATAATGCTTACCGTCTCAATCGACGAGTTGAATTAAAATATGAAAAATTCACTCGCAATGCGAACGGCGCTTGCGTTCTTCGTTAAGATAAAGATTTCGGAAATACCGTAGGTTACTGTGTCTCTGTCAAGCGATGAGAGTCAAAGTAACAAACGCTCTATTATAATATTCCCCAAGGGAAGGAGAGCCCAATGATAAGCGGGCTCAAGTTTCCCTCAAGGCACCGTTTCT
>JAFEDO010000114.1 GCA_018241565.1 Pseudomonadota bacterium | reverse complement strand
TTCAATTTTATAACATCTATTCCCACTATTAAATAACTGCAGCGAGTTCGCTTCCTCTAAATAAAATCACGCACTCAACGCATAAAACTCCTGACATATACTAATTTCCATACAAAGATACGAGTGAATCCATATTCCTCTTAAAATGTCCCAACGCAACTTCTTCTGAACTTAAAAATTTATTTTCTTTGAAGTATTCAAAATCCAAAATGACTTTATTTATATGGTACTTCTGAATATATTTTTTTACCAAGCTTTCTACTGAACCTGATTCAATATGAATTTGCTGCTGAGTAAATCCAAGATCTAAATGCAAAAAGTCGGCTAGCTGCATCGCTTGGGCCTCATAGCAATCCGATAACGCCAAAACTGAACTGACACATAGGCTATACGGTGGGAAATGAGGGAGAACAATTAATACCTGTGAACGGTAAGCACCCCAAACGTCAATAAGCCCAACAGACTTCTTGTGATATTCTATACGCTGCTTGATTGATGCCACATTATTTAATGATTCACTAAAAACTAACAAACAAGACGAGACATTATCGTGTGATTTCATGTCGGCACTTCCTTGTGTTTTATTAAGGATAAAATTCCTTTTCTTCTGAATTCAAAAATATTTAATTCAGAAAACCTTTTAGCCTATCATCGTTTTTTCCGCAGAAGATCCGCAAAAAAACTCTAATAACTTTTTAAGCTCTGGATCTATTTCTTTTTGGTTAGATACTGTGTTTTGTTCTGGAGCAGCTGCACTGGCAAACGTTAAACGTGCGCTTCCCTTCGAGATATTTGCGTTTGGGAAAAACCCCACTTGTAAACTCATATTGCTTCAACCTTTTCATCGCTGCTTTCGTCCTAAAATCCATACCAACTCTTTAAGGGAATTCCATTTCCATCTGGTGCTCGAGAGCAGAGATCCTACTCCAAATACAATAGCTAAGGAAATATTCTGTATTAAATTTAATTTTTACTCTATGAATCAATCGGTTACTGCAGTTTTTTCTTAAAAAGAGCTTTAAATACCCTTTTAAAAGATTTATTTTTAATCACAGCATTCTAGTATCTTAATTAAGATAAGATTTTTGTGATTAGCTACTCATGCTCAATAACTCAATTATGAGCGAGAATAACCAATAGGCCCCGTTAATCCACCACTAAAAACTTACTCTTTTCTGATACGCATCGGCAAATGTACCTACTAGTCCACTCCAACTCTTAGTGAACAGTAACTTCAGTGTATTCGTCAATCAGACTCGTTAGCGTGAGTAGGCATTTCATATCAAAATATCTCAAAAAATCATGCTGTTGCGTGGCTTTTAAAGATCTTACTCGCTATAGAGGTAAATCTACTTTACTTGATCTTTTTTTATTCTCTACCATACTGGGAACATGTGTACTAATTACTCAGGTAGATTAGCATGAATATAAACTCAAATACCCCATCTCTTTCCCAAAGTGAAAGAAACACTTTAAGCAAATCATGGGCCAGAATGGTTGACTGCATTGCTCATGACTTAGGGAATCGCGTCGCATGTATGAAGCTCTCCAATGAAATATTGGAAAAAATTTTATTACCAAAAGTTGCTGCTCTCCAAGAGCCACCCACTCGCAATGAAACTGTCTCTATCACTTTAGACAAAAATGATTTTAAAAATATCAAATTCTGTATTGAAGCGCTGAAAGAAAATGTTGGAACCTTCTTTGCGACCGCCGAGCGTCTACATCCCATGAATGCACAGCTATTTCTAGAGCAACATGAATTTCCTTCAAGAACTATACAAGAATATTTGCATGACGCTTTGAACCAACCAGAGTTAAAAAGCAAAATAGACACACAATTAATCCAGATGAGCTTCGATCCTAATTTTTTATTGAATGCCGATCCATTTTTTATGGATCCCCTATTTTATCACATCATTTCTTATGAAGATCAACAGATCAAACTTTCAAAGCAAGGAACTATACGTGTTTGGACCGAAGACTCTCCTCTATTTGATATTCTGCATATTGCTGATATATCCACATCAACGTTAAACAATGATGTATTTTCATCATTCTTTTTTAAACAAGGTGAGTCTATTATTCCAGGGTTAGGATTTTGTAGGCTATACTTCTTGCAGATAGGTGGTGATATAAGCTGTTCTTTAGACACAAATAACAACCTCGAATTTACTATCAAATTCCCCAAAAAAATTAAGTAGATTATTTTTTCTTAGTCTTCGCAATACTGTCGATATCATCTTTACGAAGTACCGTTAAGTAAGAAGGCAAACTGCCCATCTCGAAAGCTTGACCTGTTAATAAATATAAGCACGTGTAACCTCGCTCGTGTAATTGTCGAGCTAACTCTGTTCCCAGTATTTTACTTCCCTCAAAATTGCAATCTAAGTAAATGGATGTATCTTTAGCATATTGCGCTGCTTCAGATAAAAAGTGTTCAGGATCGTGATAAACAGCAACTTGCTTTTCTGAAAAAACAAACTGGGTGAGCATATTTGTGAGTAAAGCATCATCATCTACTAAAACTACATCCGCTTTGTTGGCAAGCTGACTTTTCTCATTCAAAGGGGATGATATAACTTCAATACTAATTTCGGAAGCCAGTTGCTTTGGTAAAATCTTAGTATCTGTTTTTGCAGCGTCAGCGAGCACTTGCTTGTTAGCATAATGGCTAGTGACCAATACAGCACGTTTAATATTGGCTTGTAACACGACATCTAGACCGGTTATTTTTTCTTTTAATAACTCAAAATCAGTCAGCAAAAAAATACGTGGCCTATCTATAAGAGAGATAGACTCCATAAATTCCAAAGCTTCTTTCGCAAACCAAAAGTTTTTTAACTCTATATTGGAGTAGCTTTTTAATATGGACTCAAAACGCATATTCCACGCACCATGAATCGATTTTTCATCATCTAAAATAACAACAATGTCATTGTCACGTAGACTGATTTTGTCAGCTATCCAGACAGGTGCATTCATTCGTGGAAATATCAATATAATCTTCGTGCCTTCATTTTCTTTTGAATCAATATTCATCTCACCCTGATAATTCTTTAAAGTCTCTTGAACCTGCATTAACCCAATCCCATTCCCTTCTTTTTTACCAGAAGTCACTGCAATGTTTTTTAAAATCTTTTCTACGACTTCTTTCGGCATCCCTTTGCCATTATCTTCAACAATAATTTTTAAAAATTCATTGCTGCACTCTAAACGCAAAATCACTTTCCCCAATTTACCATCAAAAGCATCTACAGCATTATTAATAATATTAGAAATCATCCTTCGAAAAGCATTCAATTGAACTTTAATAAAAGCAAAATAACTATTAGAAGGAAAATCATAATCAAATTGCACCAAAAAATTCTGATATTGATACTTTTTCTCTGTCAATAGTTCGAGTAATACGGAAGACACTAAAACATCTTGCGCTTTGGTTTCTTCCTGTTTGACAAGACTACCATCTGGCTCTCGATATTGAGCCAATAAATTATTGGCTATATCTCCTATGGAAATCGCGGCTTCTCGCATCGCAATTCGGTATTCCTCTGGAACTTCGGTGCAGTTCTTAACAATCATTAATAAACTCGATAGTGGCGAACGGATATCATGTGCTACTTGATTCGCAATATGAACAAATTTTGCTTGTTGTTCTAAGCGAGATTTCAGCTCTAACGCTTCTTTCGCTTTTTCTTCAGCTTCTTTTAATTCTGTAATATCGGTATATATTCCCAAAACTCCAATGATCTCCCCATGATCACTGAAAATAGGCGTCTTACTAACAGATACCGTTCTAAAACTACCGTCCAATTGCTTTTGTTTTTCTACAAAGTTAATTTTTGGCAATCCTTTTTCAATCACTTCTAAATCATCTTTACGATACTTTTTACGAAGTTCATCTGACCAGTCAAATTCATCATCCGTTTTACCGATTAGCTCTTCTGGATTTTCATATCCAAATTGTTCAGCAAACAATTTATTGCACCCCATAAAAATCAAATTTCTATCTTTCCAAAATATGTATTGAGGAATAGTGTTAATAATAGTTTCTAGAATTGAATATTTCGATTGAGACACGTTTTAAACATCCTTTGTATATTAATTTACTTGATATTTTTATGAGAAGACGACAGATCTTCAAACTGCTTAACTTTGTACTTAATATTGTTCATCATATTAGAATTTGGCATCGAAAAAAAGCTGGGAGCCGAGGAATACTCAAACAAACTCTTAATGTCCTTACTCAAAACGCATTTTCTTTCTAATATTAATCTAATTTGATTTGCCCAAGATTCAATACATTCAGGATCAACGTGCGATACATCAAGATAGTTTAATTCCAAATTTCCTAGCTCAGTTAGCAAAAAATTCTTTATGGGGTAGTATAAAGTAGCATTTATTATCAAGCTTTTATTGTAAGATCCATCAATACATAAATTTCTATTAAGATTGTCTTTCATCTTTTCAATAACAGAAGAGATGATTCTTTTAATAGCAATATTTCGCACCATGATTTCAGAAAGTTTTTCCGCATTTCTGAGTGCACGAACTGCTTTCATGCCAGAAATTGAAAAATAGCACAGTTCTTTAACTTCTATACCATCCTCTTGTCGCCTATGAATTGGACTCTCTCTCCTGTCTAACGTATATTCCTCATCTTCTTTAAGTATTATTTTCACAAATCCCACTCGAATCTCAATTAAAGAAGCTTTCGAAAGGGCAGGAATAAATCTCGCACATCCAGAGATGATCTGTTCAGATAACTCTTTCCCAAACTGAGAATCCGTTGTTATTCTATTTTTTATTATTTTTCTTAATTCTTCGTCGAGCACTTTATAACCCGATCTGAATGCACCCAGATTTGTACATGGTTCATATGTGATAACAGCTTGCCCATTGCCTAGATTTGTAAATGAACAATAGGGACCGACTGAGAAAATACAAGTATTCATCATAAATAACTCAGAAGGTAGTTCTACGAGCAAGCTTGCTTTTATTCTTGTTAGCTTACTTTGATCATTATAAAGGCTAAGCTGTCGATCAATATATTCGACGTTCTGCCAAGTTGCATTAACAACAGATTCTGCTTTATAAAAAACTTTCTCTTGAGTCACCAAATTCAAAGCTTCAACAACATAGTTCAAACTATCCATATCATACGAAATTCTCTGCACACGCATATTACCACTAAATTGGATCTTTAAATTATTCTGTATAGATAATTTTAATGCCGATTTAAGCTTATTTATATCGAATTGGGATTCTCCCGTTTCAACAACCATTACAATCGACATATTTTCTTCTTGGGTACCATCTTTTAAAGAAAGATGTGAACTTACTGCAGGGAATTTTTCAACTGAAATAAATTTAATAAAATCTTCTGGCTCTCCAAATACTTTATTTGCAATATCCAATTCGACTTTAGTTTTATATATATCTTTTAATTTCTCACAAATCTCTCGTACTTCACTTTCAGAATATAAACTACCGCGAAGAATAAAATTAACCCCTCTTCGCCAAGGATCTTTAAGATCTCCATTGATAGCTGTCGGATAATTTCGTGCAAAATAAATGGAATCCAACAAACATTGCTCTGCCGTTGCAAGATCACCTATATAATGATGACCAATATGAAGCTTATAACATTGATTATAACTAGAGCTTAGTTTTCCGACGGGCTCTTCGTTTTCATCTAAAATCAAAACATTGCCAGCATCCTCATATTTTACATACTCTAATGCTGCTAATGTTCCTGAAAAACCAGCACCAATAAATATTACTCTATATATTCCGTAGTTTCGTTCATCCGAAAGGCTAGATGTATGCACATTTATATCCTATTTTGATGGTATCTAACGTATTTTAAAATGGTGTGTGGATCTTTAAGATACCGTCTATCCAATCTTAATTTTAACTTGTTTGACTGTATTCGCCTTTTCAAAAATTTTCTTTTTAAAATTCAAAACATTCTTTTCTAAACTAAATCTAAAATTTTTTTGAGACTTTTTTATAACGCCATGCGCAATATCCAAAGAAATCAGTTGCACCAACAATTTTACCGAGATGAAACTGATTATTTAATCTAAAAAGTTTCTCGTAGTTTTTGTAAATTAATTTCTGCATATCTTTTAAAATATTTTACTTCTCTCTTTTTGAGAGAGATGTTCAAATATTTTTCAAATTTACCCTAACCAATAATTTTTTCCCTCTGCTTATTACAAAATTAATTGCGTCACACTTGTCACATGGTTGGTACGATATGAAAGTCAGATATGCAAAAATTTTCCATAATGCGTTGGAATCAACGGTTCTGAGGACATCATATTTCCGACAATTTCCGATTGCTTCCGATAACTATTTTTTCACAAGATCTCACTTTGTTGCCTGAAGAAGACCATATCCTCAAGCTGATTTAGAACCGTTCGTAAAACTCCAGCTATCAATGGCGATTTCATTTTTTCAAAATATCGGAACTAGAACATTCTCCTAAGTTTCGCATAATAACTAAAATTTCTTTTTGGCGAAGGATCAAGTTCATTTGATTATCTTTATGCTATACTTGCTTCTATCCGTTTCGAAAATTTACCGGTCCTACTTGAAACTTCAAGAAAACTAAATTACGAGCTTCTTATATTGTCTCATAATGTCCCATAATTTAGCGTTACTTAAAAATTTACAAATGCTAATAAAATTCGATCAAAGAAACACAGTTGATTCTTTAAATTCACTCTTTGTTGAATTCTTCTCTCAATCAATGCATTAACTTGCTTTAGGTTAATAGATCCACTTTGGTAGCAATGCTTACCTTTTAACAGTAAGCCGCATTACTGATGCTTCATTTTCCATAACGAGAATACACCACTGCCCGAATCCTGCCCGAATCCTGCCCGAATCCTGCCCGAATCCTGCCCGAATCCTGCCCGAATTTAACTTAATTACTTTCCAAATAGCAAGTTTCCAAAGCAATTTTTTCCCTTGCACATTAAGATTATAACGCTTTTTTTAATACCAATAAATTTTTTAAATCTTAAATAAAAATTCTCCAGCGAAAAACGTTCTTGTAGTTTTTCCATTTCTAAATCACTTAATTCAATCATTATTTGCAACGCAATCATTAATCGAATTCATTAAAATAAATAGCATTTTCGTACCAAGATCCACAGTACAAAATAATGCTCATATTAAATAACCGGTCCTACTTGAAAATTCAGAGAAACTAAATTATGGATGTCTCATACTGTTCCATAAGTTAGCGCCACTTAAAAATCTACAAATAGTTGTAAAAACAGAACGAATCAACGCGGTTGATTTTTTTAAATTCAACCGTCGTTGGCCTCTTTTGCTCAATCAAAACATCAACTTGCTTTAGGTTTATATTATTTCTGAAGATAAATTTTACCTAGTATAGGTAAAAGTTCTTCTGTTTTTACGAGATCAATACGACCAGCCAATGCATTTTTTATTACTTCAATGGGTACATTAAATTTTTTCGAAGCTAGCTCTTCCGTTAAATTAGATTTTTTCACATAATTTATCAAAACATTCATCATCGATGAGCGCAACTGTAATTCCTCTCCTTCAAAATCATTAAAACCTAATGTCTTAAAAATATTATCTCCTTTTTTAACTTCTATTGCTTCTTGTAAGCACACAAGATCATTGCGAACTTCACTACTAGATTGTTCAGCTAAGTTAATCAGATCTTCTGTAGACCACAAATAATTCTTGATTACACTTTCATAATAGTCCCAAAAACCCTCACCTTGAGCTACTTGAACCAGTGATTTTGCTTTCAAAATATACTGTTCCAACACTTCGTGAGATCCCACTGCTTTATTTATTAAATTTGTTAAATCATTTAGACTGTTCTGAGCCATGACTTTATTCCTTGCATTAGAGTTATGGTTAGTGACATAGCCGGTTTCGGTGACCCGCTATGTCACGACTACTTTTATTACATTAATATTAATGTAATATTCTGATTCTAGTCTCTCTTTGGCCGACCTGCAATTAGTTTCGTCAATTTTTTTGAATGCTCTTCCAATTTATCTTCACTCTGCTCTACAGCGATCATCAAAGAAAGCCTTAAGATATGGCTATTGTTCAATACAACTTTCTTGTTTAAAAGCTTATCTTTAATGAGTTCCATATTATCAAAATCTAATTTTGTAAACGTATACGTACTTGAGATCGCTTTTTCTTTAACCCGCCTAGGCATGAGTCTATTTTTTAAATCCCCTTTTTTTCTCTCTATTCCGGTTTTTTTATTTTTTAATTTTGATGAATTAACCATGCTTACCTCTGTTCAAAATTATTCAATAGAATACAAGCATTCTACTGCAAAAAATTCTATTTATCTTATCTTTGAGTAAGACTTCCTTACCACTCTAAGATTGATGATTTATTTGCCAGATATTATCAAGTATTTTGGAATTTTCATAAGAAATTTAAGTGATCTTCTTATTTTTATTCGAATGAAACATATCGCTATATGAATCTCTTTAATCACAATATTCTCTATAGAAAACCACAATACTGTGATTTAAATTTCAAGCATTAGAGCAAGCCTGGATTTAATGCCCACCTATTTTTTTTTAAGCACTCGTCTGACATGGCAATCACTTACAAAGAAACAACTAAACTATGAATACCTTCTATTTTTAAAGATATGCCATACCAGTTGATTTGAAGCACTCATAATGGCACTTGACAAAACATAGCATTTTTGCTATATACTACTCAATGAAATGGTCCATTGAAACATTAAATAAAATCGTAGATAAAGAGCTGGATACTTTAGATGCTTCATTTAAAGCAAAGTTTTTGCATATTGCGGAAATGCTTGAAGAATTCGGACCAAACAATGTGAAACAACCACACTGTAAGTCTTTAGGTGATAAGTTGTGGGAAATTCGTATGAAAGCAAAACCTGGCATTGCAAGGGCAATTTACGTAACTGCGGAAGAAAAGCGAATTATTGTGTTACACGTTTTTGTGAAAAAAACTCAAAAAACACCCAAAAAATCCATTGTAATTGCAAAAGAAAGATTAAAGGAGATAAAGCTATGAGTAAACTCAGCACCTTAAAACGTAAATGGTTGAGAGATCCCGCCATCAAAAAAGCGTATAATGCTGCAAAACCTGAATATGATCTCGCTAAAAAATTAATTGTCGAACGTCTTAAAGCGCATCTAACGCAAAAAGAAGTTGCTAAAAAAATGCAAACCACACAATCGGTCATTGCTAGGCTTGAAAGTGGGACACAACGACCATCTTTCAAAACGATGGAAAATTATGCAAAAGCCATTGGGAAACGAATAGAAATACAATTTCGAGATATTGCATAGTTATTCTCTAAACTAACTCGTTCAAAACAACGTAGCTCTCTTCTCTGGCGCGCCTCGCAGATTATTCAGATCTCGAGGCAATCTCAAGGACTCCAACGCACCAGATCACAATGATAAATCAACTATTCTCCGGCAATTTAAAAAGATCAACTGGCAAGCAGAGCTACTCTTAAGAAAAAACAGAACAATATATATTTTCTAAATCCAAGCTAAATCCTGACAAAACTTAATTCCTCATAACGAAACCATGACTACCCGGTTGTTCTGCTCTATAAGGTCGCAATATCTCATCAGTATCTTTTATCGATGGATCTGCCATCTGCAAGTGAGAAGAAATGAGCCTTTCAAACCCTGAAGAAAACCTATCACTGGCAGTTAAACTCTTTAACATTACTCTTCGCTCAATGGCATCTTTTGTGCACCATAAAAGCTGTCGAATAGCACTATCGTTCGCAATTTCTAAGAAATGTCTACAAACAAGCATGCACTGCGTTATTGATTTTGGATCAAGGTAAAGAAAAATCATTAATGTTAATTCATAAGAAAGCAGCCATGCGTCATTGTTCTCAATT
>JAFEDO010000113.1 GCA_018241565.1 Pseudomonadota bacterium | reverse complement strand
CACCTTTTCGCCATCCAGCTTGATATGCTTCTTTATTGACAGGTGGAATTAAATGTTCTTTGCCTGGAATATTGTATCCTGCACAAAGTTGCGATGCTCTTGATAAATCTCCTGGGGACATACCAAACGAGGCATCTTTGTATCCTTGTTCATGCCAATCCATATTAGCGCATTGTGGCGCTGATAATTGTGACACACAGCTTGATAATAAAATCACGCATGGTAGCAATAGTAAATTCTTCACAAAAATCCTTCCTTGTTATTTTATGTCAATCTATTACCTAACGACTTGGGCTTTAAATAATTCTTTTTCCAAGTGTTGTTTTTCCCCTACTAAGGTGTTCGCTATACTCAACGCTTCTTCTGCTGCTGGATCTTTTTTCCATCCGAGCCTATAGAAACCATCATCTTTTTGTATTAAACCATGTTTATAGGCTTTCCACTTAATCGTTTCATTGAGTGCATTAATCCTTCCTTGTAAATCGCCACTGCGTTGAGCGACGATGACCCCACGATCATATTCTGATTTGAATGCCAGATAGATTGCTGGAGAACAAAGTACCGGATAAGGTTTATTTTCTTTACCTAATGCAAATCCATTTTCAGGATAGCTACAGAATTTTTCTTTTCCTTCCATAAAACCCGCATTAAATTTATGACGCAAATGCGGTGGACAGAGATCTAAAGAAACCAATTGTCCTTGCCGTGCGAGATTCAAACCATTTTCATGCGTACAGAATAATAGTAATCCTTTTTGACGGCCCGCATTATAATTCGTTAAATTTAATTTTACTTGTGCCTGCTGACAGATCGGCCAGCGATTATGAATAGTAGCTTCAGGAACCCCGGCAACACCATCAGTATATCCTAAATTATAATCCGGCGTACAATACTGTCGCACACCATCTCTCCAACCTGCTTGATAAGCACTGCTATTCACTGAAATGCCATACTCCGAACAATCTTTCATAGAGCGCGATAAATCTCGAGGAGAACGTCCGGCTAAACCATCATTAAATCCTTCACTTTGCCAATTCATAGAAGCACATTGCTGTTGTGACAAGTGCGATGCACAACCAAATAAACTCATTAAAACGGGTAGTAAAAAAAATAATTTCTTCACGCTATGTATCCTTCGATTGAAAATAAGAAAAACTAGAAAAATTGCTATGAGATAGGAAAGTTGTTTGCAACTCAGGAAGCGTCATATTGTTTTGACGCATCACCTGAGTTACAAATTGAGCATTGTTTTTAAGTATTGAATGAATGCTCAGGACAAGCATAAGCATTGCCTAAATTAGTCACGTTAGTTTGTTGCATCCCGCCAGTACCTTCATGCATTGATCCCGTGTTACCTGCGCGATTAGTTACTAACTGTACGTAGTTTCCACCCATCTTACCCGCTTGGTTTCTTAAATCATTCATAGAGCCTTCTTCTAAGTTCCTGTTAGAAGTCCATGCACCTGTGAAAAAGTTTCCTTGGTTACCCACTACTTGTCCTAAGTACTTACAACCTTTAGGAGGTTTGTTTGGAGAAACCATCACTCGCGAACCTGAAGCATCTGTTTGGATCGATGCACAACCCGCTACTAACAACCCTGTAGAAAGCAATAATGCTCCTGTAAGCTTTAAACATAATTTTTTCATGGACTACCCCTTTATGTTATTTTGAAAACGCGGAGTCTATATTTTGCCTAATAGAGCGTCAAGACAGGGGTAAAAAGATATTTTGAGATTTTGCAGTCATCTGTAGCCCGGGTAACCGCCGTTGGTTTTTACGGCGCTTACCCGGGATTAGTTCCCGGGTTGCGCGTTTTGAAAAGCAAAAACGCTTACCCGGGCTACAAAAAATCAATGATGATAAGAAGATATGAAATCTTATTCTGCAGAAGCAGCGCCAGGCCTATCGACTAATTCAACAATAGCCATAGGTGCATTGTCGCCGGGACGAAAACCGCATTTTAAAATGCGAAGATAACCACCTGGACGACTTTGGTAACGAGGACCAAGTTCGCGGAAAAGTTTAAGAACTGCAGGACGATTACGTAAACGATCGAATGCCAAACGTTGATGCGCATGCGTGTTTACTTTTGCTAATGTGATCATAGGTTCAGCAAAACGACGCAATTCTTTTGCTTTAGCAACTGTCGTTTTAATAATTTCATGCTTAACAAGCGATGCAATCATATTTCTAAACATCGCATCACGATGTGCTGAAGTACGATGTAAATTACTACCTACTTTTCGATGTTGCATAACTAAACCTCATGATTCAAAATTACTGTTGTGTTTGTTCTTCTTTAGGTTCTTCTTTCATTGGCTCTTTTTCTCTGTGCTTCAACTGCTCTGGTGGCCAGTTTTCTAATCTCATGCCTAATCCCAAAGAATGAGAAGCCAATACATCTTTAATTTCTGTTAAAGATTTTTTACCCAAATTTGGTGTCTTTAATAATTCAACTTCACTACGTTGAACTAAGTCACCGATGTAATAAATATTTTCTGCTTTCAAACAATTTGCTGAACGCACCGTTAATTCTAAATCATCCACTGGGCGTAACAGGATTGGATCAAAGTCTGGTTCTTTTTTCTTAGGTTCTTCTTGGATTTCATGTTTTAAATCCACGAAAGCCGCTAATTGTTTTTGCAATATAGTGGCAGAACGACGAATCGCTTCTTCTGGATCAATCGTACCATTTGTTTTTAAATCCAAAATTAATTTATCTAAGTCAGTGCGTTGCTCTACTCGCGCACTTTCAACCACATAAGACACTCGAAGTACTGGGCTATAACAAGCATCTAAATGTAAGTCACCAATTGTTTGTGCTTCTTCTTCCAATAATACGTTACGTCTTGTATCAACCGTTTCATAACCACGACCACGTTTCGCTTCCATCGTCATTGTTAATGAACCTGCTTCACTTAAATGTGCAATCACTAAATCAGGATTGACAATTTCAACATCGTGATCATGTTCAATGTCAGCAGCAGTCACTACACAAGGACCTTTCTTTTTAATACGCAACACGGCATGATCTTTTTCGTGAAGCTTAACCGCTAATTGTTTTAGGTTTAATAAAATATCAATCACATCTTCTTGAATGCCACCGAGTGTACTGTACTCATGTAACACGCTTTCAATATTCACTTTGATAACAGCGCATCCTGGCATAGAAGATAATAAAATTCGTCGTAATGCAGTTCCCAATGTATCACCGAAACCTCTTTCTAATGGTTCTAAAACCACTTGAGCATGATTAGGTGCAATTTCTTTTACTTTGATGATCCGGGGAGTTAAAAATTTATTGGCGTCAAAGGGCATGGGCATGTCTCTCCTGGTGTTTACTTCGAGTAAAATTCAACAACTAATTGGATATTATAATCCGGTGGTAAATCAGTTAATGAAGGAATAGATTTAAATACACCTTCCATTTTTTTCGCATCTACATCAACCCATTCAACAGCTTTACGCTGCTGTAATGATTCTAAAGCAGCTTGGATTCTCGTTTGAGAACGACTAGATTCACGGATAGAAACGACATCATTCGGTGATACTGAGTAAGAAGGGATATTCACTACTCGTCCATTCACCATAATCGCTTTGTGAGATACTAATTGTCTTGCTTCTCTTCGAGTACTTGCAAAACCCATACGATAAACAACGTTATCTAAACGTTGCTCTAGGATTTGCAATAAGTTTTCCCCAGTAGAACCTTTCATGGTAGAAGCCATTTTGTAGTACCGGCGAATTTGTCTTTCTAAAACACCGTAAATACGTTTCAATTTTTGTTTCGCGCGCAATTGGTTCGCATAATCAGTCACTCTAGGACGTTTGCTACCATGTTGGCCAGGCAATAAATCAATTTTGCATTTAGAGCTTGCTGGGCGCAAAGCAGTTAAGAATAAATCGGTCCCTTCACGACGGGATAACTTACATCTTGGACCTGTGTATCTAGCCATTAAAAACTTTCTCCTAAAAATAAATTTTTCATCTTAATCTGTCATCTCTCGAGAGACGTAGCCTTGATGCGTTTTTTGCATCAAGGTTTCTCGGCGTTTCAAAACCTTGATGCAAAAAACGCATCAAGGCTACGAGCATTATTACACTCGTCTTTTCTTCGGAGGACGACAACCGTTAAACGGAATACCTGTTGCATCGATAATTTCAATAATTTTGAATCCCATAGAAATGAGCGTTCGAATTGTTGCTTCACGACCAGGTCCTGGACCCCGTACTTTGACAATAATAGTTTTTACACCAAAGTCATCTTTTGCGACAGTTCCTGCTTTTTCAGCAGCAACCTGTGCCGCAAATGGTGTACTTTTTCTTGAACCACGAAACCCTGAACCACCAGAAGTTGCCCAACACAGTGTATTACCTTGTCTATCGGCAAAAGTGACTATCGTATTATTAAAGGATGCAAAAATATGGACTGTAGCATCTGTCACTACGCGTCTTGACTTTTTCTTAGCTTTCGTCGTTGCTTTCGCAGCTACTTTTGTTGCCATGTGATAATTCCTACTTAATCTAAAATGCGAGAAACCCTTTATTCATTATTTATTTTGTTGCAGCTGCTGGTGCAGATATCTGCGTCTGTTTACGTCTACCCTTACGAGTACGAGCATTAGTCTTTGTTCGTTGACCACGAACAGGCAATCCTCGACGATGACGAACACCACGATAGCAACCTAAGTCAATCAATCGCTTGATATTCATAGCGACCATACGACGTAAATCACCTTCAACCGTATATTGTGCAACACCTACACGTATTTTTTCTAATTCAGCTTCTGTTAAAGCTTTCACTTTTGCAGTTGGCAATATGCCAGCCGCTTCACAAATTTCATATGCGCGAGTACGACCAATACCATAAATCGATGTCAACGCTATCACCGCATGTTTATGTTCTGGAATATTTATGCCAGCAATACGTGCCATGTTCACTCCTATTCAAAAAAGCGCGAAAGAATAACTTGAGACTCATTAAAAATCAAGCAATTATGCCGCTTACTACCAATATTTTAATGCCACCTAACCACTATCCGAGCTACAAAATTCTACCCTGTCATCCCGGCCAAGCGCCGCAAAAACGACGCTGGATCCCGGCTCTCGTGTTACAAAAACCGTAACACGAGGCCAGGATGACAAGTCATGCGTGCGGCGCGCGAGCCGGGATCCAGCGACTTTAAAACCACACTACCCTTGTCTTTGTTTATGCTTTGCATCGCTGCAAATAATTCGTACCACTCGTTTACGGCGGATCACTTTACACTTATTACAAATTTTTCTGACAGATGCTCTTACTTTCATAATCCACTCTCCCAATTAACGCATTAAGCCCATGCCGGGGATGCCGCCACCATTGCCCTTTAAATTAGACTTCTTGAGCAACGATTCATACTGGTATGACATCACCAAAGTTTGCACTTGGGCAATAAAATCCATAATAACCACAACGATAATCAACAATGAAGTTCCACCAAAGTAGAAAGGAACATGCCAACCAAACATCATGAATTCTGGTAATAAACATACTAATACTAAATACAATGCACCAATCAACGTCAGTCGAGTCATCACATCATCGATATACTGTGCGGTTTGCTCACCGGGTCGAATGCCCGGTAAAAACGCACCTGACTTTTTCAAATTTTCTGCGGTTTCTTTCGGATTAAATACTAAGGCCGTATAGAAGAAAGCAAAAAATATAATACCTAAACTATAAAACAAACTATATAACGGTTGTCCTGGCGAAAGTGCTATTCCTATGTCAGACAACCACCCAGTGCCTCTCCCAAAAAATTGAGATAAAGTCGCTGGCAATAAAATAATACTGGAAGCAAAAATTGGTGGAATTACACCCGCCATATTGAGCTTCAAAGGTAAATGACTCGTTTGTCCTGCATACACTTTTCGACCTTGCGTACGCTGAGCATAATTTACCGTAATACGTCTTTGTCCACGCTCTACAAACACAACAAATGCTGTCACAGCAACAACTACCGCAGCTATGAATATCAGCGTTAATCCTTGCATTTGTCCTTCACGGACTTGATCTAATGCTTGGAAAATCGCTGCGGGTATGCGAGAGGCAATACCTGCAAATATGATGATTGAAATTCCGTTTCCAACCCCGTGTTCTGTCATTTGTTCCCCTAACCACATTAAGAACATCGTTCCTGTCGCTAAGGTCACAGTCGCCGTAAAATAAAATACAAATCCAGGTTGGAAAGCAATGTGATTTGCAGCCAACCATTTCGCCATACCGATGGCTTGTACGATAGATAAAAATAAAGTGCCGTATCTCGTATACTGATTAATCCTTCGGCGCCCCGTTTCACCTTCTTTCTTCAACTGTTCCAATCGTGGGGAAACCACACTGAATAATTGCATGATAATCGAGGCGGAAATATACGGCATGACACCTAATGCAAAGACTGTCATACGAGTCAGTGCACCACCCGAAAACATGTTAAACAAACCAAGAATAGTATTCTGGTGTTGTGTAAAAAGACTCGCTAAACGTAAGGGATCCAATCCTGGTACTGGTACATAAGCACCAATTCGATATACGATAATCCCGAGCAAAACAAACAATAAACGTCTCTTAAGCTCGCTTAGGCCTCCTTGGCCAAATGATACCCCTGAAGCTTTCGTCATATTATGCTTCTACCTTGCCACCTGCCGCTTCGATAAGAGCCTTCGCTCCTGCGGTCACTCTGATATCTGCAGCGATCGTCATCGCACGATCTACTTTACCTTTCAAAATGATTTTTACGCGCTTCACAGCACCGTTAATCAATCCCGCTTCGCGTAAGGTTTCGAGTGACACATTCGTTGCTATTAATTGATTTAATTCTTCTAATCGAATTTCGTCAGTTCCCTGGGCCATCATAGAATTAAAACCCATCTTAGGAAGACGACGTTGTAATGGCATTTGGCCACCTTCAAATCCAATTCTTCGACCTTTACCTGTACGCGCAGTTTGACCTTTATGTCCACGACCACAAGTTTTGCCTAAACCAGAACCGATACCACGCCCTAATCTTTTAGGGGCTTGTTTTGAACCTGGCGCGGGCGCTAAGGTATTCATGCGCATCATTAGTTTGACTCCTCAATCTTGAGTAAGTAAGACACTTTATTCACCATGCCTTGTAGGGTAGGTGTTAACTCACGTTCAACAGTTTGATGCATTCTTCTCAAACCCAAGTGTTTTACCGTTTCTTTATGTTTTGGTAAGCGTCCAATGACACTTTTTACCAGTGTAAGCTTTACTTTTTTCATTTCAGTTTTCGTCTTTTTAGTCATCGTCATTAATCCAT
>JAFEDO010000112.1 GCA_018241565.1 Pseudomonadota bacterium | reverse complement strand
TGGACCTTACGGTGAAAAAGATAATGCCGTTGATCTACTGACCACTGCGCACTTCGGACATATTGCTTTATATTTTGGTGATTTAGAGAAAGCAAAAAAAGCCGGTGATTTTCTATGTGATACTTTAAGTCAGCAACCCGATAAAGAAAAAATTTTTCTGCGATTTAATAATGCGGGTGAAATCATTCAAGATTTTGCGCATGAATCTGATTTTTTATTTGTGATTGATTCTAAAAAACCTCAGCGTGCTTACTTCATGATTGGCTACCCTGCGGCATTTTTAGGTTTATTATATCGAGCGACTCAATCTTCTAAATATCTACATGCCGCTAAAGCCTATTTAGATTTCGCGTTAAAATGCCAACCAAACTTATATCATTTTCATTTCAGTCACAAAGTGGCCTGGGCTGCTGCGATCGTTTATAGCCTCACGCATGACAAACCCTATTTAGAGTTATCCCAAAAAATTACGAATTATTTAATTAACACTCAAAATAAAGATGGAACCTGGTTGAGCGATGAACCCATCTTTATAAAGATGGATCAGACGGCAGAAACCGCGATTTGGTTAAAAGAAATTAGCAATGAATTGCGAAGAATTTTGAAGTAATGAGCTTGGATTGAAGATCCTATTTAAGATTTTCATCTTGGGTATTTTTGTCACCCTAAGTGCACTGATCCACTCGGGAAAAACATCGAAAAAAAACTTTTCTCTTGTAGCCTGAGTAAGCGCGGTTACCGATTTTAATAGTTCAGGCACCGCACGCAACCCGGTTTGCGCATTTTGAAAGGCAAAAATGCTTACCCGTGCTACAAAAAATCAATAACGCTGAGATCCTTCGCAGAACGAGGGATAACAAGAACTTCACCCTAAAAAGTGCTCATGATCATTAAGAGGAGACTCATCGCTTTCATATGAATCTTCTGGTAATACTTCACTCTCTGGCAATCTGTTAAAAGCGACGAAACCAAAAGAAAACACCGTAAGGAACATCCAAAAAATTGAATCAACTGCAATCCCTGTTGGACCTAGTGCTTCTCTATCTTGTGGAATACTCAGACTCATCCAAATAGCTAATACTAACGCCGATGTATACATAGATACTCTATCAGCATATGAAGCAACTCTTTCTGCTACATTGTTTGCTGTTTCATGAGTCGTTATACAAGGAGTTAAACCAGCGGCTGCTTTCACTGTTGGAGTGAAAAGGCCAAATGCAATTGATGCAGCATAACGAGCAGTCGTTGTTACAGAATTATTAGGTGGAAAATTGGTGGAAAATCCAAGTTGAACAGACATTATTCCAAATCTAATGAGATCCTGCATGGTAGCTGCTTCTTGAACGATTGCTAACAAATAAGCAAGCCCTTTGGTTGGTCGAATCACCCATGAATTATAACGAGAATCAGCAGGTATGATCTTTTCTTCTTTCAGTAAACGATGAGAATTCAAGATCATACTTACAATAAACTGCGTAAAACCTAGAACCATCGGAACAGCAGAATATTCAATTAAAGTTTCCGTACTCATATTTGTCCCATTATTAGGATCAACATCGACTGCAAGCACTAATGCGGAAACCCAAGTAAATAAAAGAGTGTTAGCGCCGTCAGTGAGTGCTTCAAATATTTCTGGAAAAGCTCTAGCAATTATTTTTAGTAATCTTTCTCGATTTTTAACGGGATAATATTTACGTACTATAAGAGCCACTGCTCCTAACGCTGCTAATGGTAAAGCAAACGTAGAAATATAGGGCCCCGCTTCCAGAGCATCTTGCGGGAGAAGAAACAACGCAGTCATAACAGCCGTTGGTATATTTAAATAGTAAAGACCGTGCGCCATCAGATCAGTGGTTGTAAAAAGTTTCTCGCCCACCAGATAAGCAACTTTTCCCGTAGGTAAGACGATTCGACGAATACCACTCACTAATTCTTGAATATTTTGTCTTGGCATACTACTCTCCAAAGATAAAATTTGGTCAATTTTATCCCATAATGATAATTATTCAAGCAATTTTTAAGTATAAAGGTTGATTATTCATCAAGCCTTGTGTTAGAAGAGACCAGAGTGAGGAATGGGATTAGACTCGATTGCTTCTGAGCAAGAATGAGGTCAGACCACATGACTCATCTAATTTAGACAAGAGGGGAAATAAATGAAAAATATTTTAACGTTTACCTTAGTCACTCTATTGAGTTTCAGCCATTTAAGTCATGCAGCAACTACTTCTTCTAATGCAGAAGCCAAACCACAAATTAAAGGTACCTATGTTATAGTTCAGTCGGCTGCGCATGCGACTATTACTCCTATAAAAGATCAAAAAAATGCTTATTTATTAACTTTAGAAAATGTTGGAAAACATTCTACATTTTTTACTGAACGTCCTAATAGAACAGCGGGTATTATGTCTACAGAAAGTTTAGCGCAAGATTGGGATCCAAAAAATCCGCAAGGGTTTGCTCAAAACCCACCGAACGGAAGTCTCGTTGGATTACATACTCATTTGCTCAACCGAGACAAAACTGTCAATGTCGTCTTACAACTTACAAAACCTTCTTACGATGCTAAAAACAAAACTCTCACTTATGTCGTGCATCCGATTGGAAATGAAAAAAAATTAGCTTCATTAGAAAAAATTAAATTAGATTATGCTACTCTATTTATCGATGCTTTCTTTGGTGGCTATTGTGCTTCATGCGTGATTAATAATAACTAATTTTCTATTTTTGATAGGAGGGAAATAAACTATTTCCTTCCTATTTTTCATATCAATTTTCAGGATAAAGAAAAGCTACATATTCGTAAATTAGTGCTAATATTCCAGCTTCACAAAAAAATCTACTTTTATGCTAAAAACAATAAAAAATTTCATAAATCTTGAGACCAGCAGCTCTAAACTCCTATTGTTGATGACCATCTTGGCATTGGTATTGAGCAATTCTCCCGGATATACATATTATGAAATGCTCTTTCATACTCCTCTTTCCTTCAGAATAGGAACTATGGAATTCCAGTCTGATTTATTGTTTTGGGTAAATGAAGTTTTCATGACTGTTTTCTTTTTAGTCGTTGGATTGGAAATAAAATATGAATTACTTGAAGGAGCACTAAATTCATTACAAGAAGCTTTTTTACCTGGGATAGCTGCTATTGGAGGAATGATTATTCCAGCTATTATTTATCTCTATTTTAATGCACATAACACAGATCAAATACGAGGATGGGCGATTCCTACGGCAACTGACATTGCTTTTTCATTAAGTATTCTTTCACTCCTAGGTAAAAAAATTCCAGCTTCATTAAAACCATTTTTAATGGCATTGGCTATATTTGACGATTTAGCAGCCATAATAGTTATCGCTATATTTTACACGAGTAGTTTATCACTTTTATTCTTAGGCCTGTCTTTAGTCTTCTTATGCCTACTTTTAATCTTTAATCTGATAGGCATTTATCGAATCTTTCCTTATATAATCGCAAGTATCTGTTTATGGGTTTGTCTTTTAAAATCTGGGATCCATCCGACAATCGCTGGCGTAATACTTGCTTTCAGTATCCCCTTATACCATCAGTCAAATTCACAACATTCGCCTCTACAAAAATTAAAAACAAATTTACATCCTTGGGTTGCATTTGGCGTACTACCACTATTTGCATTTGCCAATGCCGGTGTTTCATTCATACATTTAACTAAAGCTAATATTCAACTTTCTATCACCTTCGGAATTTTATTTGGGTTATTTCTAGGCAAACAGTTAGGAGTCTTTTGTGCTTCTTGGATTGCTGTTCAATTAAGAATTGCTAAACTTCCCATTCACATAAAATGGCTCGACATATATGGGGTTGCAATACTTTGTGGTATTGGATTCACCATCAGCATATTTATTGGAGATCTAGCATTTGGAACTGGTCTTTCTAGCTCATTAGATTCAGTCAAAATCGGTGTCTTATTAGGCTCTTTAGTATCTGGAATCTTCGGTTATTTATTACTAGCATTTCTGCATCGAAGTAAAAATTAAACTAATCATATCGTTATTTCCCTGTTAGAATGCCTCTTTATTTACAATCCGGAGACTTACGCCATGGAATCACAAACCTTAAAATTTAGTACTCGTTCACATTCACTCAAACAACCTGCCATTCGATCAGCGAGCGTACGGTGCAATGCTATTGGCGGCATTAACTTAGGACAAGGTGTTTGTGATATCCCGGCACAAAATACTATTAAGCAAGCAGCAACCGATGCTATCTTCGCAAATAAAAATTTATATGCAGCACATGAAGGCTTGTTACCTTTGCGTCAAGCATTATCAAAAAAAATTCGAGAATTTAATTTAGTTGAGTGTGATCCTGAATCCGAAATTTTAGTCAGTCATGGTTCAACAGGCGCATTCGTTTCTGCTGCAAAAACTTTATTTAATCCAGGTGATGAAGTCATTTTATTTGAACCGTTTTATGGTTATCACAAGCATATTCTTGATTTATTAAATATTAATGTCGTCCCAGTCAAAACAGATCTAGAAAAATTCACGATTGATTTTGCGCAATTGAAAAATTCTCTGACTGAAAAAACTCGTGGGATCGTCATTTGTTCGCCCTGTAATCCCTCGGGCAAAGTTTTTACGCGTGATGAATTAACACAGATTGGTGAGTTAGCGAATAAACACAATTTATTTATTATTACCGATGAAATTTATGAATATATTACTTATCCAGGCTATGAACATATTTCTATTGCCAGTATTAATGATTATTGGAAACGCACTGTGAGTATTTCTGGTTTTTCCAAAACGTATAATGTCACTGGTTGGCGTCTTGGCTATGCTTATGCTCCTAAAGAAATTATTAAGAAAATGGCTTTGGTGCACGATTTAATTTACGTTTGCCCACCAACTCCGTTACAACATGCCATGGTAGCAGCGCTCAATCTAGATGCGTCCTTTTATGATGATATGCGTGTTTCATTTTTGAAAAAACGTGATTTTATGGTTTCAAGTCTTCGTGAATTAGGATTTACTTTATCAGAACCACAAGGTTCTTATTACCTAATGGCTGATATTCGTCAATTAGGTTTTGAAAACGATGAAGCAGCTGCCTTGGCATTATTAGAAAATGCAAAAGTAGCCACTGTTCCTGGTGGTTCGTTTTATTATAATCACAAAGATGGCGAGCATTTACTACGGGTTTGTTTTGCGTTGGATGAACGTAAATTACAAGCAGCCGTTGATAGCTTACGTAAGTTTTTGGGTTAAATACGCCCCCACCCTAACCCTCCCCCTTCGTCCGGAGGAGGGAAAATTATAATCCCCTCCCCCGGACGAAGAGAGAGGGTTAAGGTGGGGGTCATAAAAAATCTTTAGGTACACGACATATGCCCGTCAATCAACTCAATTTGTTAAAAACCTCACGATTTCTCCCGCTGTTTCTGACTCAATTCTTAGGCGCATTTAATGATAATGTTTATAAAAATTCTTTGGTTATATTAATTACTTATACATTATCTAATGCAGTGTCATTCAATCCTGAAATATTAATCACTCTAGCTGCTGGTATTTTTATTTTACCTTTCTTTCTCTTCTCAGCATTGGCAGGTCAACTTGCTGATACATTTGAGAAATCTAGATTAATTCGTTATACAAAATTAATTGAAGTGACTCTAGCGTTTATTGCCTGCATTGGATTTTATTTACATAACATTTATTTATTAATGCTCGTCCTATTTTTATTGGGGACTCAAGCGACGTTTTTTGGTCCGATGAAATATTCCATCTTGCCCGATCATTTAAAAACCGAGGAATTAATTGCAGGGAATGCACTTTTAGAAGCGGGAACGTTTTTGGCTATTTTACTCGGCACTATCCTGGGAGGGATATTAGCCATGTTGCATAGTGGAATTTTTTTAGTGTCAATCAGCATCGTTGTGATCGCACTGATAGGCTACTTCACTAGTTTTTTTATCCCTCGAGCAACAATTGCTGCTCCTAACCTTAAAATCAATTTAAATATTTTTATAGAATCCTTCAGGATTGTTAAATACACTTTTCAAAAACGCGAACTATTATTTTCCATCATCGGTATTTCGTGGTTTTGGTTGGTTGGCGCCACTTATCTCTCTCAATTTCCTACTTATGCAAAAGATGTTTTAGGAGCCCAATCCTCAGTCGTGACTTTATTTCTCACCTGTTTCACGGCTGGCATTGGTATAGGCTCTTTATTTTGTAATCGTTTACTCAAGGGAAAAATTAAAGCAATCTACGCGCCTTACGCCGCAATTGCCATGGCAATACTAGGCATTGATTTAGTCATTGCAACCCACTATGGTGTAGCAAAACCTAATACGCTCATGTCATTAACTGAATTTTTATCCTTTCTACCCAATTGGCACATACTAATAGATTTGCTTTTTATTTCTATCGCAGGCGGGATTTATGTTGTTCCACTCTACACTATTTTGCAATACGAAAGTGAACCTTCACATCGTTCACGCGCAATTGCGACCAACAATATTATGAATGCTTGTTTTATGGTTATCGCTGCTATCGGCACTAGCTTAATGTTATATTTGCATTTCACAGTCACGCACGTCTTTTTAGTAGTTGCCATTATTAATTTTTTCATGGCGGTTTATATTAAACGCTTGTGAGGTTTCAATATTCTATGATAACTCATCAAGAAGTTAACAAAAAAATCATGCGATTAGCATTGCCAATGGCAGCAACTCAACTCATGACGAATGGTAGTGCTTTTTTGTGTATGGCGATGCTCGCAAAATTAGGTCATGATGTGTTGGCCGCAAGTGCACTCATTTATTCTATTAGTCTTTCAGCTATCCTCAGTGGTGCCTCTTTGCTATTTTCACTGAGTATTTTGGTAGGTCATGCATACGGGGCTAAAGAATATTTGAATATCGGCTCATTAATGCAACACGCTTGGTTATTTGCCTTACTTATGAGTGTTCCTTTTATATTATTTTTCTGGAACATCTACCCTATTCTGATTTTTTTCAAACAAGACCCCACTATTGCTCATATTGTTCAAGAATTTTTTAGAGCCTACATTTGGCGCGTTGCTCCTATTTTTTTAGCCATTTGTAATCAGCAATTTCTTTATGGCACCCATAAACAAAAAATAGACTTGTTTGCCAATATCTTAGGAATCATCGTTTTATTAACATCAAGCTATTTATTGATTTTTGGCAAATGGGGATTTCCTAAACTTGGTGTGGCGGGCCTTGCTTACGCTATCGCTATACAAGCGTGGTTTTACTTATTTTTTACGACAGCTTGTATGCGTTTTATTGATGACTTTAAATGTTTTTCATTATTTCATAACCGATTAAATCAAAATTGGGATTCACTAAGACGTTTATTTAAAATTGGTTGGCCCATCAGTTTACAAATTAGTGGAGAGTTACTTTCATTTTTAGTAGGTTCAATATTTATCGGTTGGTTGGGAACTAATCCTCTTGCTGCTTATCAAGTCATTACTCAATATAATTTTCTAATTGTCATCCCTATTTTTGCTATTGCACAAGCATCTGGGATTTTAATCGGACAAGCATATGGCAGTAAAAACTTTTTTGAAATCAGAAAATTAGGACAAGCTAGTGTTCGAGTAACTACGATTATTGGTACAATGGCCGGATTGATATTCATCTGTTTTCCAAAGATACTTTCTATTCCCTATCTCGACATACACAATCCAGCCAATCAAGAAGTCCTTCATTTAATTGTTGTACTTTTCATAGTTTTAGCATTCGCACAATGCTTAGATGGTATAAGAAATACTTTAATTGGTTCGCTACGTGGATTACTAGACACGAGAGCTCCTATGATTATTGGTTTACTCACCATTTGGTTAATTGGCATACCTTTAGGATATTTATTAGGATTTTCTTTTCACTTGGGTGCCGTCGGTGTTATGTTAGGCTGGACGATTGGCATGTTAACTGGCGCAGTCATCTTAGCCTATCGATGGCATAATATGACTTTAAAATTCATGACTCATTAAGGATAACCTATGTCTATTTGGTTAAAGATTCTTGGCAAAGCGGCAAAATGGCCTTTGATGATTTTTATTTTTGGCTTAATTATTGCAGGCAGTATCAGTTTATCTTCGATTAAATATGTTGGGGAAATCTATCACTACGTTTTCTTAATGACTTCCGGATATATATTGGCTGCTTTTTTATTAGCATCTATTTGCTGGTTTATCTTTAGGTTTCTCAATTTAACCATCGCGCATTTACGGTTTAAAGCAGAAGGTAGTAAAAGCATCATGACTACTATTTTATCTGTTATACGAAATGGCTTAACTACTTTAATTTTCTTGCTTGTATTAAAACTTATTTTGCCTGTTTCTAATTTGCCTCCTGATTACTTGTTTTTTGCAAATAAAGCTTTAGTGATTTCTCTCATTATACTGATTGCTTGGTTATCTCTTAAAAGTGTTTTAGTGTATGAAAATATAGTGATTGAAAAATATCAAAAAATTTCTGATGAAAATATGCAAGCGCGATCAACTTATACAAGAGCGCGTCTTTTAAAACAATTATCAACTTATTTAATTCTAATTCTGACATTAGGTGCTTGCCTCTTAGTATTTGATGATGCAAGAAAAATTGGCATCAGCATCATGACTTCTGTTGGTTTTATTACGGTGATCTTAGGGTTTGCAGCGCGAGGCACTTTATCCACTTTATTCACTGGACTACAAATTACTTTAACTCAACCATTCAAAATTGGAGACAGCTTAGTCATCGATAATGAATTAGGCACCGTTGAAGAAATTTCATTAACAACTATTGTTGTTCGACTCTGGGATTTGCGTCGGTTAATCATTCCCGTGAATTATCTTTTAAATAAGCCTATACAAAACTGGACGCATGAATCCCAAGAATTATTAGGCACTATTTTTCTTTATGTGGATTACATGGTTCCCATTGAAAAACTACGAGCTGAATTAGAAAAGATCCTTAAAAATTCGACACTCTGGGATCAACGCATCGGAAGATTAGATGTCACCGAATGTAAAGAAAATGCTTTGCAACTACGCGTTCTACTCAGCTCAACGGGCGTCACAGAGTTATGGGATTTACGTTGTGAAGTGCGAGAAAAGCTCGTGACTTATCTCAGTGAGCATTTCCCTGAATATTTACCGAAGGTACGAATTACTCAATTAACTTAAGCCGTACGTCCATGCAAAATTATATTAAACCTATACAACTGGGCTCCTTAAAACTACAGAGTAATATCGTACAAGGGCCGCTTGCAGGATACAGTTGCGCACCATTTCGCGTACTTGCTTGGCGGTATGGGCAACCAGGCTTTTGCACGACGGAAATGATTTCTGCAAATGACCTAGTGCACCGGCGTGAAAAACCAAAACGCTTTTTATATCGTGATCCAGAAGAAAAAATATTATCTTATCAACTCTCTGGCAATGATCCACTCATGCTTGCTAAAGCGACTGAAATTGTCACGAAGGAAGGTGCTGATATTATTGATCTCAATTGCGGCTGTCCCGTTAATAAAATTCGACGAAAAAACTGTGGATCAAAATTATTAACAACACCAGAACAATTGTATCAATTGATTCGTGCCATCAAACAAAACACCGATGCAGTAGTTTCTATAAAAATTCGAGTCGCCTCCCCTGTGCACGATCATGATGAAGCACTCATTATTGATGCAGCAACAAAAGCAGGCGTAGATTTTATAACAGTACACGGAAGACACTGGACTGAACGCTATGACAAACTCTGTCAAATAGAGGCTATTGCACGCATCGTTAAAATGACTAATCTACCTATATTTGCAAATGGTGATGTTGCTGATATTGATTCACTGAATCACATTTTTGAAAAAAC
>JAFEDO010000111.1 GCA_018241565.1 Pseudomonadota bacterium | reverse complement strand
ATTGAAAAAAATTAAAGAATCTCAACGTCAATTGCGTATCTTGGGTTATTTGAAAGACGTTCAAATGAAAACAATTCCTGTCCCTGATGCGAATAACCAAGTTGATCTAGAATATCAAATTACGGAAGACCGATCGGCTGCAGCGAATTTTTCTGTAGGATATGGTACAGCGGGACCTGTGGTGGGTGTTTCAGTTGATCAAAAGAATTTTTTAGGAACTGGTCGTAACGTGGGGGCTTCGTTCCAACAGGATCGTTGGGCCCAAGGGTATTCGCTCAACTACTTTAATCCTTATTTTACGCCGAGTGGTATTGGTCAAGGGTTTGGTTTCTACTTTCAAAGAACAACCCCAAGTCGTCAAGGTGTATCGCGTTATGCAACTAATACGTTTGGTGGTGAAAACAATTACGATATTCCATTCTCGGACAACAGTCACTTTAATGTGGGGGTTGGGTATCAACAATTAGATTTGACGACGATCGGGCAACCAGCTCCATCGCAATTATCAACTTTCGTTGCAGCCAATGGTCGTGTATATCGTGAAGCGCGATTTACTTTGGGTTGGAATTACAATGGGTATGATCAATATCCCATGCCGAACAAAGGGATAGGTCAAAATGCAGTAGTATTGTTTGCGGCCCCAGGCGGAACGCGAGGTTTAAGTTATTATAAAGTAAGTTATTCAGGTCATTTATTCTTACCTTTATTCAAAGGATTTACTTTATCAGCGCATACTAATTTGGGTTATGGTTCGGATTATACCGGCAAAAATGGATTACCATTTTTTGAAAACTTTTACGCAGGTGGTTTAGGTACTACCGGTGGTTTGGTTCGTGGTTATGACATTTATTCCTTAGGACCTAAAGATAGTACGGGTAAGCCTTTTGGTGGTAATGCGTTAGTGAGCGGTAATATTGGGCTAATTTTACCGTATCCATTAAGTCGTCCTACCCTTAGAACGACTGTATTTGTCGATGCGGGAAATGTTTACTACAATAGCGGCCCTGCTGCATTTGGTGGCACTGGATCAGGTCCAATGCGTTTTTCAACGGGTGTCAGCGTGGAGTGGAATGCATACCTCCCAATAACGATCGCAATAGCAAAAGCTCTTAACCCACAGCGCGGAGATGCCTATAGCTTAATACCGCAGTTTACTGTTGGATTAAGCGTTTAAGCTCTGGAGATTGGGTTGGGTTGAAGCTATAATTTGGCGTCTTTTTTATGGGTAATCATTGAGTATAAATAGGAGAGAATATTCATGCGTAAGCAAATTTCAATTATCGTATCAGGATTCGCACTTTTAATGGCGGCATCTGTAGCTGTTGCTGAGGCAGTGAAAATTGGTGTTGTTGATGTTCAAGCTATCGTTCAACAATCTGAAAAAGCAAAAGTGATCCGCGATAAATTAAAAGCACAATTTAAATCGCGAGAACAAGAAATCATGGCCGCTGAAAAGAAATTCCAAGACGATGTTGCTAAATTAAAACGTAATGATTCTGTGATGAGCCAACCTGAAAAAACTAAAATGGAACAAATGGCTTATGATGAAAAACGTAATTTGCAACGTTTAGAAGAAGATTATCAACAGGATTTAAACTTCGCGCAAAATAAAGCGATGGAATCGTTCTTTGCAGAACTCAAAAAATCTATCGATAAAGTAGCTAAAGACGGTAATTATGATTTAGTTCTTCAGCGTGGTGCAGTACCTTATGCAAATCCACGTATAGATATCACTGCACAAGTGTTGAAAGATTTTTCTTAACATTTATGCAATTGAATAAGACATTATCTGAGTTAGCGCATTATCTTCATGCAGAATTAAAAGGCGACGGGGCGTGTATCATTTCTGGTATCGCCCCTTTGCATTCTGCAAAAAATGGCGATATAGCATTTCTAGATAATCCACGGTATCGAAAGTATTTATCAACGACAGAAGCATCTGCCGTTATTGTGAGTTCTGCATTTTCAGAAAAGTGTGTCAGTAATGCATTAATTGTTGAAGACCCATATTATGCTTATGCAAAAGTTGCTGAGCTTTTTGATCGAGCACCTAAGCCAAAATCAGGTATTCATCCTACGGCGCTTATAGCGCCAGATGCGCAAATTGCCTCTTCTGCATCTATAGGGCCATATGCTGTTATTGAGTCTGGTGTTGTGATTGGTAGTGGGGCAGTCATCGGTGCGCATTGTGCTATCGGTGAAAATGTACATATTGGAGAAAATACCCGTTTGTGGTCTCATGTCACTGTATATTATGATGTTACGATTGGTAATCGAGTGAATATTCATAGTGGTGTTGTGATAGGTGCAGATGGTTTTGGTATCGCTAATCACAAAGGAAAATGGTTGAAAGTACCGCAACTGGGTTCCGTTTTAATTGCAGACGATGTAGATATCGGAGCAAACACAACGATTGATCGTGGTGCGATCACTAATACAATCATTGGTGAAGGCGTTAAATTAGATAATCAAATTCAAATCGGGCATAATGTCGAAATTGGTGCTCACACAGCTATTGCTGGATGCGTTGGAATTGCTGGAAGTACTAAGATTGGAAAATACTGTTTAATTGGTGGTGGCAGTTGTATTGCGGGCCATCTTGAAATTGCTGATAAAGTCGTGATTACTGGAATGTCTGGTATTTCTTCTTCACTGACAGAATCGGGGATGTACTCTTCTGGTGTTAATGTGCAACTTACATCGCTTTGGCGCAGAAATGTTGCCAGGTTCCATCAGTTGGATGACATGGCAAAACGAATTCTTATTTTAGAAAAATTAGTTAAAAATACGGAAATAAACGAGTAACTTTATGAGTGTTATGCAAATTGAAGAAATTTTGGCTTCTATTCCTCACAGATATCCTTTTTTGTTGATAGATAGAGTCATTGAATTTGAAAAAAATAAACGCTTATTAGCGTTAAAGAACGTGACAATCAATGAACATTATTTTTCAGGTCACTTTCCTGGGACACCAGTTATGCCCGGTGTTCTTATTTTGGAAGCTATGGCTCAAGCATGTGCTGTCTTAGCTTGTTTGACTGAGAATAGAAAATTAGGTGATGAGCCTCCTCCTTTGCATCTGTTTGCAGGTATTGATAATGCTCGATTTAAACAGATTGTGTTGCCAGGGGATCAATTATATCTAGATGTCCAATTGTTATGGTGTAAACGTGGTATTTGGAAGCTGCACGGAGAAGCAAAAGTAGATGGCAAGGTTGTTTGCAGTGCAGATCTCATGAGTGCTATCAAGGAAACAACAAAGTGATTGATCCACGCGTAGAAATTCATCCAACGGCTCGTGTTGCCAATGACGTGACTATAGGTCCATGGACTGTTATCGGTCCGCATGTAGAAATTGGTGAAGGTAGTTGGATAGGACCACATGTTGTTATTAATGGACCTACTCGCATCGGTAAAAATAATCAAATCTTTCAATTCGCTTCAGTTGGTGAAGTTCCTCAAGATAAAAAATATAGTGGTGAAGACACGACTTTGGAGATAGGTGACAACAATACTATTCGTGAATATTGCACGATTAATCGTGGGACGACTCAAGGTGGTAGTGTCACTCGTATTGGGAATGATAATTGGATTATGGCTTATGTACATATTGCGCATGACTGCATTATTGGGAATAACAATATTTTTTCTAGTTACTCAGCGTTGGCAGGTCATGTCACTATACAAGACTATGTTACATTGAGTGGGTTTGCTGCGGTTCATCAATTTTGTGAAGTGGGTGCGCACAGTTTTGTTGCAAGAGCTACTTGTGTCACTCGAGATGTTTTACCTTATCTTTTAGTTGCGGGTTACGATGCATCAGTATGCGGATTAAATACGACGGGATTGAAAAGACGAGGATTTACGACAGAAATGATAGAAAATTTGCGTCGTGCTTATAAAATTATTTTTCGTCAAGGCTTAACTGTAGAACAAGCACTCACCGAATTAGAAAACTTACTCTCTGAATCACCTGAAGTGAAGTTGCTACTTGATGCGTTAAAAAATTCTAAACGAGGAATAGTTCGCTAGATTGGGGTCTTTATGCGTATTGGCATCGTCGCTGGTGAAAACTCTGGTGATCTTATTGCAGCTCAGTTAATAAAAACCATTCATAAAACACATCCTGATATTATTTTCGAAGGAATTGCCGGACCCGCCATGATCGCGGAAGGTTGTGAAGCGTTGTTCTCTATGAATGAGTTGTCTGTCATGGGTATCATAGAAGTAGTACCTAAAATCCCACGCATACTTTCTATTCGAAAAAAATTATTTGAATATTTCAAATCAAATCCTCCCGATATATTTATTGGTGTTGATGCGCCTGATTTTAATTTGACATTAGAATTAAAATTAAAAAAGATTGGCATTAAAACGGTACACTACATTAGCCCCTCTGTATGGGCGTGGAAAAGTTATCGAATAAAAAAAATTAAAAAAGCAGTTGATTTAATGTTAACGGTTTTTCCTTTCGAAGCAGATTTTTATCATAAGCATCAAGTGCCCGTTTGTTTTATAGGACATCCATTTGCTGATCAAATTCCATTAGAAGCTAATCGTACGATGGCAAGAATCGAATTAGGTTTAGATGAAGAGCGTCCCACATTAGCTTTACTACCGGGTAGTCGTTCACAAGAATTGAAATATTTATCTGAAGATTTCATAAAAACGGCAGAAGCGTGCTTAAAGAAAATACCCAATTTGCAATTGGTGACTGCGATGATTGATGAACATAAAGGTGCAATGTTTCAAGAAGTTTTAAAACAAGTGGCGCCTCATTTGCCGATTAAAATTTTTTATCGTCAATCACAAAAAGTGATGACTGCTTCAGATGTTATTCTATTGGCATCAGGCACTGCGACTTTAGAAGCCATGTTATTAAAACGCCCGATGGTAGTAGCTTATCGATTATCCTTTATTAGTTTTGCCATTTTAGAAAGATTAGTGAATCTAACGCATGTCGCTTTACCCAATTTACTGGCGAGTGAGCCGCTTGTGCCTGAATATCTTCAAGATGATGCGACCGTTGAAAATTTAACAACGGCAGTTCTGAAGCGTTTTGAGGATAAGCAATTGGTTTCTAAAACACTCGACGAATTTGTGAAAGTGCATCAGGCTTTGAGACAAGGCGCCAACGAGAAAGCGGCGGAGGCGGTTTTGTCGTTGTTGTGAGTTGTGTCATCCTGAACGCAGTGAGGGATGACGGTCTTTTCGTAGCCCGGGTAAGCGCGGTTGCTTTTTACCGCGCGCAACCCGGGATCTGGTCTCGGGCTACAAAAATTAAGGAATAAAAATAATGAATGGGAAGTCAGAAATCATTTTAGCAGGTGTCGATGAAGTGGGGCGCGGACCATTAGCGGGTCCTGTCGTTGCTGCGGTTGTTATTCTCAATCCCAAAAAAACAATTGCAGGATTAACAGATTCTAAAAAATTAACGCCCAAAAAAAGAGAAGCGCTTTCACTCATCATCCGTGAATCTGCTTTAGCGTATGCGATTGGTAGAGCAGAAGTACATGAAATTGATCAAATCAATATTTTGCAGGCTACTTTATTAGCGATGCATCGGGCAGTTTCTCAATTAGCATTGCACCCAGATGAAGTTTGGGTCGATGGGATCCATGCGCCTAATATTCCTTTCAAAGTTAAAACGATCATCAAAGGGGACGAGACAGTACCAGAAATTAGTGCTGCTTCAATCATTGCTAAGGTGGCGCGTGATAATGAAATGATAGAGTTAGATCAAGAATATCCCGGATATGGATTAGCAAAACATAAGGGATATGGAACAGCAGATCATATTGCCGCAATCAAAAAATTAGGTCGTTCAGCAATCCATCGTCAAAGTTTTTCAATAACTGGTGTGTCAGTCTGAGTGCGAACTGTGTCATCCTGAGCGTCAGCGAAGGATCTCAAGGTACCACGAGATCCTTCGCTGACGCTCAGGATGACACTAAACGCAGATCCATCAACGAACTACCAATGCAATTTTCCCTCTCACATGTTTTTGCTCAATTAATCTATGTGCTTCTGCCGCTTCCGCTAATGGAAATGTGGTTTCTAAGTAAGGTGCTAAATATCCTTCATCAACGAGTGCAGCAATTTTTGTTAATTCTTGATAGTTAGACGTAACCACAAAGCATTTTCCATGAACATCATATCTTTTTGACATGGCTTCAATTTGGTTAGGATCAACAATCGAAATCAAAAAGCCTTCTCTTTTAAGAATTGGCCAAGATTTCATTTGGACATCGCCGCCCAGAGTATCGAATACCACATCAATATTTTTTAAAACTTTATCAAATTCAGTTTCGTTGTAATCAATAAATTCATCAATACCGCAATTTAAAAGAAAGTTTTTATTATTTTTACTCGCAGTGCCGATCACATAAGCATCTTTCCATTTTGCTAATTGAACGGCGAGATGTCCCACACCACCAGAGGCAGCATGAATTAAAACTTTTTGATTTGCGGAAAGATTGGCTTCATCGAACAACGCTTGCCAGGCAGTTAAAGCAGAGAGTGGTATTACGGATGAATAAATGTGATCGAGTGCTTTAGGTTTGAGCGCGATTTCATTTTCTTTAACGGCAATATATTCTGCATAAGCGCCTTGACGCATCATGCTTGGATGACCAAAAACGAGATCGCCTGCTTTAAAATTTTTAATGGATGAACCAACAGCAGCAACTTCACCAGAAAAATCCCAACCCAAAATCATGGGAAATTGTAGTTTTCTATCATCGCGAAAAATACCTTGGCGCACCTTGTAATCTATAGGATTAACCCCTGCTGCATGGACTCGAATCAGTAACTCGTCAGATTGAATATTAGGAACGGGAACATCTTCATAGGTTAATACTTCAGGACCACCATGAGAATGGATACGGACGGCTTTCATCATTTCCATCGAAACATTTTCCTTTTTATTATTATTTTTCTGTCGTACTGTTGAACGTTTCAAAACGACACTGCATCCCGGCTCTCGTGTTGCGACTGATATATTAAAAGCTTTGCACAACACTCAGCCGGGATGACAGGCACAAAACTTGTGCTGCCTTACAGTGTCATCCCGGCCTGGCGCCGAGCTTTTGCGTCGCGCGAGCCGGGATCCAGCGTCTTTAAAAAAGCTCACTAAACAGAGTGCTTATTTTAGTCAAATAATATTTTTTAGCCAAGGAATTTCATTAATCCAAGTCATTCTTCGTAACGATGTAATTGCCCATCCAAATCTTCTATGGAATAGAGATCGGCATTTTTTTCTTGAATGTAGCAATGTTGCAGTGGAATTTTTCCATAGCCTCCGGGAATATCTAATACATATTGTGGGTGACACAACCCTGAAGTTTTCTTTTTTAACGCTTTCATCAAGGCTTGTCCTTTGCGGATAGGTATTCGAAAATGTTGAGTGCCTTTGGCTAAATCAGGATGATGCAGGTAATAAGGTTTAATGCGATTACGAACGAAGCAACGCATGAGTTGAGATAATGTGTCTACATTATCATTGATATCTTTTAATAATACCGTTTGGCTTAACATGGGAATACCATGATCAATTAAACTCGCGCATGCTTTTTTTGCAGCTTCTGTAAATTCTTCAGGATGGTTAGCGTGTAAAACAATATAGACAGGTTTTTTAATTTTAAGCACTTTTAATAGGCTAGCGTTAATTCGTGAGGGATCAACTACCGGCACTCGAGTATGTATTCGTATCACATCAACATGTGGAATAGCGGTTAGGTTTTTTAAAATTTCATCGAGACTTTTTGGTTTTAAAATTAAAGGATCGCCACCCGTTAAAATCACTTCCCAAATTTCAGGGTGATTTTGAATGTATGCATAAGCATTTTGTAATTCTTCTGGCGATAGAGCCGGTTGTTTAGATCCAATTTTTTCTCGACGAAAACAAAAACGGCAATAAACAGGGCAGACGGACACCGGTAATAATAAACAGCGATCAGTATATCGATGAATGACCCCTTTTATTTTTTGGTGGGGTTCATCACCGATGGGGTCGGTTAATTCATTCGGTGCAATATGAGCTTCTTCAACAGCGGGAATAAATTGTTTTGCAATACCAGGATGATGGATTGTCGTAGATATTTCTGGTGTAATAGCGATAGAAAATTGTTCTGCAATTTGGTTAAGCTTTTCTTTTTGTGTAGGATCACACAACCCTTGTTCAATCAAGGTTTCTGTAGTCCGAATCGTTTTATCTTTAGAGGAATTTGTCATAATCGTATGAAATACACCGATTTAAATGCTTGGTTAAATTATATAGAAGGTCTGCATCCTACCGTAATTGAATTGGGTTTGGAAAGGGTAAAAGCGGTTGCTGAGCGATTAAATTTGCTAGAAAAGACTTGCCCGATTGTGACTGTTGGGGGAACCAATGGCAAAGGATCTTGTGTTGCCATTTCAGAGGCCATCTTATTATCTCAAGGTTACCGAGTAGGGTCTTATACGTCTCCTCATTTACTAAAGTACAATGAACGCATTCGTATCAATGGTACATCAGTGTCAGATGAGGCGCTTTGTGAAGCTTTTTCAGAGATAGAAGAGGTGAGGGGAGAGACTTCACTGACTTATTTCGAATTTGGCACTTTAGCGGCATTCCTCTTATTTAAGAGAGCCCATTTAGATGCCTGGATTTGTGAAATCGGATTAGGTGGACGATTAGATGCTGTCAATATCGTGGATTCTGATGTAGCCATTATTGCGAGCATAGACTTCGATCATATGGAGTACTTAGGGAATACTCGTGAAGCCATTGGATATGAAAAAGCAGGCATTATCCGCGCTGGAAAACCTATTATTTATGGAGAAGAAAATATTCCCACGTCGATTGTCAAACAAGCGGAAAACTTGTTAGCCCCTTTATATCAAATGACTCGAGATTTCGGTTATGAAGAACATGTCCATGATTGGACTTGGCGGTTTCAAGATATAAAAATATCTCATTGCCCGAAACCAAAATTAGCACTGATGAATGCATCGATTGCAATGACGGCGATTCATTTACTCCAAAATAAATTACCTGTCGGAGAAGAGGCTATTAAAAAAGCTTTATCAACGGTTTCTTTACCTGGTCGATTTGAAGTGATTCCAGGCAATCCCATTCAAGTATTTGATGTTGCTCACAATCCACATAGTGCACGTTTACTATTGAAGCATTTAAAAGAGTACTTCTCCGAAAAACACTGGATATTTGTATTCAGCGCGTTAGCCGATAAAGATATTGCCGGAATCATAGAACCTTTTTTAAGGCAAGATTGTGAATGGCATGTAGGTCCATTGGATGTTCCGAGAGCCGCAAGTAAAGCAAATTTAAAAGAAGTTTTTGAGCGACTTGAGCTTTCTGTGAACCTTTATGATTCTGTTGAAGGGGCTTACCAGGCCGTGCGAAATCAGCTTAGAGGTGAGAACGAGATAATTATCGCATTTGGGTCGTTTTATACCGTGGCACAACTCATGGAACTTAGGTTATAATCCGGGCTCTTTTTTTGGCATAAACATCAAGGGGGAATCCGATGGATGAGAAAATGAAGCAACGTATTATTGGTGGGGCAGTTTTAGTCGCTTTGGCTGCTATTTTTATTCCGTTTATGTTGCATGATAAGCAACCGGGAATGAAAGTATCTAAGGCAGAGTTTCAAGTTCCTCCGCCACCAGCACAACCCGAAGTTGCTCAATTAACTCAACCATCTAACCCAACTACAGCAAGTACAGACCAAAAAGCATCAGACGCTACACTTGCTTCAGCACCATCTACAGAAACTAATACGAATCAAACCAGTACAAGTACAGATAGCCAGTCAGTCGAATTAACACCGCCTGCTCAAGCAACCGGGGCATCGGCAGACAGCCAAATGCCATCGTTTGAAACAGAAGGTGGTGCACCAGAGGCGTCAGCAGCTGGTACGACAAATCCGGCGGGAGCTTCACAAGCTCAAACTACCACGGCTGCTGGAACAGCTTCTCCGTCTGCATCTCTTTCTACGGAAGCAGCTGCTCAAACAGCCATGAATGAGGCGAGTGCACCCACCCCAGCAAATACACAAAATTCGGCTGCAGCGACACCATCTGCAAAAGCGACGGAAGCAAATACTCAAAAAGCCGCAGCATCTAAGCCTGCAAAAGCTCAAGCAAAGTCTAACAAGGCGAAAGTATCTTCAGCAGGTAACCAAAAAGGATGGGTTATTCAACTTGGCACATTCTCACAAGCTAATAATGCTAAAACATTGCAGAAAAAGTTGAGTGCAAAAGGTTATCCCGTTTTTGCCGAAACTTCTAAGACTGCAAAAGGCACCACAGTTACTCGCTTATATGTGGGTCCTAAAAACAGCCGTGATGAAGCGATGAAAATGCAAAATCAATTACAAAAAGTAGCTAAGGTAAAAGGAGTAGTTGTTTCCTATAGCGGAAAATCTTCTACAAAGGGGTAATGCTTGGACTTTTTAAATTTAAATTGGGTAGATTATGCGATTATTGCATTTATCGTATTTTCTATTTTAATCAGTCTAGTACGCGGGTTTGTGCGTGAAGCCATATCGCTCACGAGTTGGGTGTTAGCTTTCTGGGTTGGCTTCACGTTTTCTACTCAGATGAGCGGCATGCTCACTGCTTACATTGAAAATGACACCGTGCGTATCGCTGTTGCGTTTTTCATTTTGTTCGCTGTGACTTTAATCATTGGTGCTTTGGTTAATTTCTTATTTTTTCAATTGGTCGAAAAAACAGGATTAACCGGGACTGATCGCATGCTAGGTATTATATTTGGTGTTGCCAGAGGAATTTTATTGGTTTCTCTTTTGATTTTAATTGCAGCTCTCAGTAATTTGCCAGATACCAAAGAATGGAAAGATTCTGTTTTAATTCCGAAATTTAAACCGATAGCTGTTTGGCTACGAGATTTCTTCCCGGATAATTTGACGTTTAAATGGGGAGATGAACCCAGTGCTCCGAAAAAAGAAGGAAAGGAAGAGGAGAATAAAGCGCCTCTTTCCACTACGTCAGAAGAAAACAACAAGCTAACTCCGGCCGCTACCCCAGGAGAGAATAAAACGCCTCCTTCCGGTGTGCCGGGAGAGAGCTTGGAGCTCAAGCATTAATTTTTTAATGAGGTAAATCTATGTGTGGTGTCGTCGGCATAGTTGCTAAGACTCCTGTGAATCAAGATATTTTTGATGCATTAACGGCATTACAACATCGTGGACAAGATGCAGCGGGTATTGCGACCGCTTGTCAAAAAGGACGAATCTATTTAGAAAAAGGCGAAGGTTTAGTGCGTGATGTGATCCGCACAAGACACATGTTTCATTTGATAGGAACGATGGGTATCGGTCATGTCCGTTATCCAACAGCCGGTGGTGAAAGCCACGCGGAAGCACAACCTTTTTATGTAAACTCTCCTTACGGTATTGTGCTTGCGCATAATGGTAATTTAAATAATGCAGAAAAATTAGCGCATGATTTATTGTTTGTTGATCGTCGTCACTTAAATACCAATTCTGATTCAGAAATTTTATTAAATGTGTTTGCGAGTGAATTACAAAAGCTTGGTAAGATCCAATTAGAACCTGAAGATATTTTTGATGCGGTAGCCGCAGTGCATAAACGCTGTCGTGGTGCTTATGCGGTTGTTGCGATGATTTCTGGGATCGGTTTAGTCGCGTTTCGTGATCCCCACGCCATTCGACCGTTAGTTTATGGACAACGCATCACCGATCAAGGTATTGAAACGATGGTTGCTTCTGAAAATGTCGCTTTAGATATTTTAGGTTACCAAATGTTAGGGGATGTAGCGCCAGGCGAAGCGGTATTTATTTCTACCGATGGACAGTTATCAAAAAAAATATGCGCTGAAAAAACTTCTTATAATCCTTGTATCTTTGAATATGTTTATTTAGCAAGACCAGATTCTGTTATCGATGATATTTCGGTGTATCAAGTTCGATTGCGATTAGGAGAATCTTTAGCCCATAAAATTCAACGAGAATGGTCAGGGCATGACATTGATGTCGTGATGCCAATTCCTGATACCAGTCGCACAGCGGCTGCTGTATTAGCGCATGAACTTGGTATTGTTTTCAGAGAAGGGTTTATTAAAAATCGTTACATTGGTCGTACCTTCATTATGCCAGGGCAAAATCAACGTCGAAAATCAGTGCGTCAAAAATTAAATACGATTCCGATGGAATTTGCTGGTAAGAATGTTTTACTGGTGGATGATTCGATTGTACGAGGCACGACCTCTAAAGAAATTATTCAAATGGCAAGAGACGCCGGCGCTAAAAAAGTTTATTTTGCTTCCGCATCGCCCGAAGTTCGATATCCTAATGTCTATGGTATTGATATGCCCGTTTCAGCAGAGTTAATTGCGCATAACAGAACTGTCGAAGAAGTTTGTAAAGTCATTGGTGCTGATCGATTAATTTTTCAAGACTTACAAGATTTAGTGAATGCTGCAAAGATGAGTAACCCACAGATAGAACGTTTTGAAGATAGCGTTTTTACTGGTAACTATGTCACTGGTGATATTGATGCGGCTTACTTACAACACCTAGAAACCCTTCGAAATGATGCGGCGAAGCAAAAGCAGCGGAAAGATCAAAGTGAGTGATAAAAGAAGCAACAACATCTGCTGAGCAAAAAAGAAGTTAATCTATAGAACTTGTTACCGTGCTTCGTATTTTTTATTAAATGTTTGTTTTTTTGAAAATTAATATGATTTAAGTACTAGATAAAATAGTGAGTTTTATATTTTCTTATTTATAGTGAATTAAAAATAAGGGCAAATATTTTTATTAGTTAAATTAGAGGAGTTCTGTGATGAAAAAAAACGATTCTACTTTGTACCGCAATAGCGGTTTAGAAAAGTATAAATTAGATCAGTATCAAGAAGCGATGGAGGATTTTAATAGAGCGATAGAGTTAAATCCGCAATATGCAGAAGTTTATAGCAATCGTGGCGATGCAAAGTACAAATTAGGTCAGTATCGAGAAGCGATAGAGGATTATGACAAAGCGATAGAGCTAGATCCGCAATATGCGGAAGCTTATAAAAATCGCGGCAATGCAAAGTACGGATTAGGTCAGTATCGAGAAGCAATAGAGGATTATAACAAAGCGATAGAGTTAAATCCGCAATATGCGGAAGCTTATAGAAATCGTGGCGTAGCAAAGAGTAATTTAGGTCAGTATCGAGAAGCGACAGAGGATTATGACAAAGCAATAGAGTTAAATCCGCAATATGCAGAAGCTTATAAAAATCGCGGCAATGCAAAGTACGGATTAGGTCAGTATCGAGAAGCGATAGAGGATTATGACAAAGCGATAGAGTTAAATCCGCAAGATGCGGGAGCTTATAACAATCGCGGCGTAGCAAAGTATGGTTTAGGTCAGTATCGAGAAGCGATAGAGGATTATGACAAAGCGATAGAGTTAAACCCGCAAGATGCGGAAGCTTATAAAAATCGTGGCAATGCAAAGTACGGATTAGGTCAGTATCAAGAAGCGATAGAAGATTATGACAAAGCGATAAAGTTAAATCTGCAAGATGCGGGAGTGTATAACAATCGCGGCGTAGCAAAGTATGGTTTAGGTCAGTATCGAGAAGCGATAGAGGATTATAACAAAGCGATAGAGTTAAATCCGCAATATGCGGAAGCTTATAACAACCGCGGCTTAGCAAAGAGCAAATTAGGTCAGTATCAAGTAGCGATAGAGGATTATAACAAAGCGATAGAGCTAAACCCGCAAGATGCTGGAATGTATAAAAATCGCGGCAATGCAAAGTACGGATTGGGTCAGTATCGAGAAGCGATAGAGAATTATAACAAAGCGATAGAGCTAGATCCGCAATATGCGGAAGCTTATAAAAATCGCGGCAATGCAAAGTACGGATTAGGTCAGTATCAAGAAGCGATAAAGGATCATAACAAAGCGATAGAGTTAAACCCGCAAGATGCGGAAGTGTATAACAATCGAGGCGTAGCAAAGTACAAATTAGGTCAGTATCGAGCAGCGATAGAGGATTATAACAAAGCGATAGAGTTAAACCCGCAAGATGCGGAAGTGTATAACAATCGAGGCGTAGCAAGGTACAAATTAGGTCAGTATCCAGAAGCGATAGAGGATTATAACAAAGCGATAGAGTTAAACCCGCAATATATGGAAGCTTATAGAAATCGCGGCAGTGCAAAGTACAAATTAGGTCAGTATCAAGAAGTGATAAAGGATCATAACAAAGCGATAGAGTTAAACCCGCAAGATGCGGAAGCGTATAACAATTGCGGCGTAGCAAAGGACAAATTAGGTCAATATCAAGCAGCAATAGAGGATTATGACAAAGCGATAGAGTTAAATCCGCAATATACTGCGGCGTATTTCAATCGCGGCAATGCAAAGGTTGCACTAAATCAGTATCAAGCAGGGATAGAGGATTATGACAAAGCGATAGAGTTAAATCTGCAAGATGCGGAAGTGTATAGCAATCGAGGCGATGCAAAGTATGGTTTAAGTCAGTATCAAGCAGCGATAGAGGATTATAACAAAGCGATAGAATTAAAGCCGCAATATACGGAAGCTTATAGAAATCGTGGCTTAGCAAAGTGCAATTTAGGTCAGTATCAAGCAGCGATAGAGGATTATAACAAAGCGATAGAGTTAAACCCACAGTATGCGGGAGTGTATAGCAATCGAGGTGTAGCAAAGTACAAATTAGGTCAGTATCAAGCAGCGATAGAGGATTATAACAAAGCGACAGAGTTAAACCTGCAAGGTGCGAAAGTGTATAACGATCGCGGCGTAGCAGAGTATGATTTAGGTCGGTATCAAGCAGCGATAGAGGATTTTTATAGAGCAATAGAGTTAAATCCGCAGTATGCAGAAGCTTATAGAAATCGTGGCAATGCAAAGTACAAATTAGGTCAGTATCAAGCAGCGATAGAGGATTATGACAAAGCGATAGAGTTAAATCTACAAGATGTGGGAGTGTATAGCAACCGCGGCGTAGCAAAGTATAGTTTAGGTCAGTATCAAGCAGCGATAGAGGATTTTGATAAAGCAATAGAGTTAAATCCGCAATATCCGGGAGTTAGAGAAAATAAATTAGCAGCAGAAGCTGAGTTAGAAAAACAAAGGAGTGAATTCCGCCCAAGGAAATAAGTGAGCTGCTTGAAGATGGGGTTTTTACGAGTGACTATGTTGCCGGTGGTATTGATGCCGTTAAACAAAAGCGCCGAGAAGATTAATCTATTGTAGAATTCAAAATATGCAATAAATGATCACACTTCAGGTTTTACGATAAGATTAATGTGATAATCTCAATCTAACCAGTAACAACAATATTTTTTACTTCTGAAAGCATAGATGAAATTTCATTAGTGAGTAAATCGAGAAAATTATTCTTTAATAAAGTGCGTTCCTGAACGTCCACTGGAATGAATCGTGATAGTTCTTCATGAAAGTTTTTTCCATGAATAATTTCACTCAGACGCTTCAACATGATATTCAGTTTTTCTGTGTAATCAGTAATTTTATAGTCGGCAATTTTAGATAAGAGATATTCGGAATTAATTGAAGTATTACGTTGCTTAAGCCAGTGCAAATCCCAAATATCACGATTGCGTACGTATTTTTGGGAGTCGACTAATGAAATAAGTTTGTCTGCCATGATCTCGTTGAGTGATTCGACCATAATAAGAGTATCACTATAGCCATCAGGTAAAAAATCATAATTTTGTAGAAGTAATTTTGGTTCTCGAGAGTATGCCGGAATATTTGCGACTTCAATTTTAATTTTTTGTTTTGGTATGTCTTTACGTTCTGGAGAAACAGTCACACGAATTTGCCATTTGCTAATTTTTATATCCTGATAATCAGGTTCTAGACTCATTTCCTGAGGTTCTTTTACAGTAACTTCAAGTCCATATCGCGTACCGATGTAATGTTCAATACAATTTTTCATATCCATAAGATATGCAGTACTAAAATCTTTTCCTCCTGCAAAATCTAAATCTTCGCTAAATCTTGGCGATCCATAACATAGACGTAGAGATGTGCCACCCTGAAAGGTTAATTTATCTAACAGTCCATTTGTATCTAGCGTAAATAGGATATCGTAGTGCAGTAATTCTTTTTCAATAACAGCTCGCATATGAGCTCGATCGTTTGTACTCATCGCTTGATTAACAAGAGTTTTAAAGTCATTTATGCTACTCACTGTGAAGTTCCTCTTGATTAACTAAATTAGTATTACGTCCTACGCGTTTTAAATCTCTCCAAGCAATGTCTTTGCTTGCAATGCGAAGAGGATGATCCTTGATTGTTTGAATATGGTTAACAATATCAGCTACAGATCTTTTTGTGTGAGTAAACTCAATAGTGCCATAAGGTGTTTTGTAAATGCCTTTTCTGCCTGTTGTTACAACAGTTATTCGATCCATTAAAATCTGCGAGATGACTCCATACTCTGATAGAGCTGATTCTAAGCTTAAGTAATTATATTTCCCACGGCGCAGAGCTTTTGCAATATGTTCAATGATATGGCTATCAAAGCTTTGAGCATCTCTGTTGACATAGATCCCACGACAGACTCGTTGAAGGATGGAATCTTTAACCAAGCGATTTAGCCCTTCCGTTAGAGTTTTCGGACTATCGTTAGGAAACAACTTTTCTAAGTCGTGTTTAGTAAACACGTACTTGGATTGTTTATCCCACAGCTTAAGGGTTTTAATTGCATCGATTTTATTCATGGAAAATACCCTAAGTAAACAGAAATACTATTTAAATATAGCATAAATGTCCACTTGATGCAAATATATTTTATTATGTAGACGAAAATACCATATTTTTATAGGTTTTCTGTCCATATAATTAACTGCTTAATGCATTGATTTTATTGAGATTTGTTTAAAAACAGGGTAGGTTACGCGCTTTTTAGAAAGTTACTTTTACCCAATTTTAAAATATATGACGACGCATTCCTTAGATGAAATCCAAAGTTTTTTGACTTGCGAAACACCCGATGCTTGGGTGCAATGGGCTTTAGAACATCCTGATATCATGTTAATTGATCACGCGCACTGTGAAAAAAAAGCGGCAGCCAGTGCGTTGGGATTAATTTATCGTTATGTCGATCGTGATGAACTATTACAAAAAATGTCGCGATTGGCGCGAGAAGAGTTGCGGCATTTTGAACGTGTATTGAGTATTCTGAAGAAACGAAAAATTCCGTATCAACATTTAACGCCAGGGCGTTATGCCGATGCCTTACGTCAACCTGTTCGTACACATGAACCAGTTAAGTTGGTCGATACATTGATTGTAGGCGCCATCATTGAAGCGCGTTCTTGTGAACGCTTTGCTAAATTACTGCCGCATTTAGATTCTGAATTAAGAGATTTTTACGAAGATTTGTTAATTTCTGAAAGTCGTCATTATCGAGATTATCTCGTGCTCGCAAATCAATATGCACCTGAACCGATAGAAGAACGCGTTCAATTTTTCTTAGAGTTAGAGCGGGATTTAATTGTATCGACAGATACGTTGTTTCGATTTCATAGTGGTGTGCCTGAGCCTTGTTAATCTGTAGCCCGGGTAAGCGTCGAGCAAAGCTTTTAATATATCAGCCGCGACGCGCAACCCGGGATTGGATCCCGGGTTGCGCATTTTAAAAGGCAAAAATGCTTACCCGGGCTACGCCTAATTTAGTGAGCCAAAGTTGCAGGAGTGAAGTCAGGTGCTGGTATAACTTCTTTGCCTATTGGTGTCATTTCACTGCGTTGAGGAATATGATAAGTTTCTAAGTAGTT
>JAFEDO010000110.1 GCA_018241565.1 Pseudomonadota bacterium | reverse complement strand
TACCATTGTTTTTCTCCCCATGGTCTCTATGAAGAATCTTCATTTGATCATGCGGACTCAATAAAATCAATGCACTACTGCTCTTTACCCTCTATAATTCGTGGGGATGCATCAGCTCAGGATGATAGTAGTGCTCAAAATAACAGATTGACACAAAACAACACTTCGAATGATTGCCAACACTTTACCTTTCGGATATTATTTCGCCCTCTAGTTTACCATTAATATAAATATATTATTATTTATATATCTTTTAGATAAACTTTGTTTTGAAGGACCAAAACTTATGACTATTAATTATGAAATTCAAATTACTCATTTGCAAAATCCTTACTTAAAGCATTTCTCTACGATGAGTAAATTCCCTCATCCCCACTGCATCAAAATTTCGGAAAAACCACCGAATCAAGATCACAGTATTCTAGATGCCATTTGGCGTATTGCTTCTGAAATATGTGATCGCATCAATCATCACGATCTGCCTAAAAAGTATGATTGGGAATCGGAACTTTATTCAACCGTGCTATCCCGAAAATTTACTTACCATGAATCGACTATTAATCTCTGTAAAAGCGATGGCACGAGCTTTACCCACTCCAATCAAGTGGTGGAAGGACTTTTATCCTATCTATCCTTTAATTTAACGGATTTCATGAATCTCCCGCCACTCACGCAATGTGCGCAATTAGAAAAAATGGATGACATCATGAAAACTCGTACGCTATCTGACTCTATGCATTTAATCCTCCATGGGGTCTCACAGAAAAAAGGATTCGTCTATTATTACGGAAGATCTCTTTTTCAATGTACACATCAAGAAAAACTCATCGTCAGTCTCGCGCTGGGGATTTTATTGAATGCTTCCAAAAGCGTCGTCAGAATTTCAGATACTCAATTATTACATTCTATGAACCTTTCAACGATCAGTGAAATTGCCAAAGATAACGGTTATCATCTGTGGGTTGGAAATATTGAACCTTCGCTTGAAAGCTTATTAAACTAGGAATCATACATGTCATTACAGCAACAAATTGAAACGAAATTAAAGACCGCGCTATCACCCAACTATTTGTTGGTTGAAAATGAAAGTCACAAACATAATGTACCCAAAGGTTCAGAATCTCATTTCAAAGTCACTGTCGTCAGCACAGAATTCCAAGATAAGAAACTCATCGAAAGACATCGACTAATCAATGCCATCTTAAAAGAAGAATTATCTAAAAAGATTCATGCATTAACTTTACATACTTACACAACTGATGAATGGCAAAAAAGAAATGAAACCGCGCGTACTTCCCCACCTTGTCGTGGCGGATCACTACACGAGAGTTCTAAAGACAGTAAATAATAAATTCCGCAGACAATGTCTGCAGAATTCAAACGACATAATAATTTTATTGTACTTCTTTCTCCCTCTAAGCTATAAAACACGCCATGGAAAATTTAACGCTCGTTCAACAAATCACTATCATGGTAATCCCGCTTATTTTTGCAATTACAGTTCATGAAGTTGCGCACGGATGGGTTGCCAATCAATTCGGCGATCCCACTGCAAAAATGATGGGGCGATTAACGCTGAATCCTATTAAACACATCGATCCCATCGGAACATTATTAGTGCCTGGCATTCTATTCTACTTAGGTGGCTTTATATTTGGATGGGCCAAACCAGTACCTATCACTTGGCAAAACTTAAAAAACCCACGACGAGATATGGCTTTAGTAGCACTGGCCGGGCCTACAGCTAATTTAATCATGGCTATCCTATGGGGATTCATCATGAAGATTAGTCTTCTACTTCCTCCAAACTTAGAAACACTTCAGATGGTTTTAATATTAATGGCTAAGGCTGGCATTATGCTGAATGTTGTCTTGATGGTTTTAAATCTTATTCCTATTCCACCATTGGATGGTAGCCGAATACTTTCAAGCCTGGTGTCTCCAAGAGCTTCTAATTTTTTACATCAGATAGAACCTTATGGCTTTATTATTTTAGTTATCTTACTGACAACGGGGGTTTTGGCAAAAATAATGACTCCTATCATCTACCTTGCTATCTATTGGATAAAACTTTTACTAAATTTATGAATTCACACATTCACGACATACTTATTATTGGTGGTGGCATTAATGGAGCAGCCATTGCTGCCGATGCGGCGCACCGAGGCTTAGATATCGTGCTTTGTGAAAAAAACGACTTGGGTTCAGGCACTTCTTCAGCCAGCAGCCAATTAATTCATGGTGGTTTACGTTATTTAGAGCAATACGACTTTAAATTGGTGCGAAAATCATTAAAGGAACGAGAAATCCTTTTACATAAAGCACCGTTTCTTATTTCACCTTTAGAATTTATTATTCCGATGCAATCACTCTCCAAGCCATCTTGGCTAATTCGATCTGGATTGTGGATTTATGACCATTTGAATTTTAATAATAGCTTGCCGCGTTCTAAAGCGATGGCTTTGTCTCAGGGCTTAACCTCTGCTCCTTTAAAAAATAACATTCAAAAGGGATTTTCCTATTGGGATTGCCATGTGGATGATGCCCGATTAGTTATCTTAAATGCGCTTGCAGCGAAAGAAAAAGGCGCCACGATATTACCTCATACTCAATTTATTCAAGCCAAACGACATCCTGAGTATTGGGAAATCGAATTAAAGAATCATCATGAAGAATCATATATCGTCCATGCGCGTCTCTTAGTGAATGCCACAGGACCTTGGGTGCGTGAAACTTCCCAAAAAATCCATTCATCCCCTATTTATGATATTGAACTCGTCAAAGGAAGCCATATGATTGTTCCTAAGTTATATGAAGGAAATCACGCTTATTTACTGCAAAATAAAGATGGGCGAATCGTCTTTGTTCTACCCTATTTCAACGAATTTAATGTCATTGGAACCACTGAAATTGATTATGCAGGAACCTTAAATCATGTGGCTATTACAGAAGCTGAAAAGGATTATTTATGTCATTGCATCAATCAATACTTTGAAAAATCACTGAATGCTTCCGAAATTATCCAAAGTTATAGTGGTATACGCCCTCTCGTGAAGCAAAATAATAAGAAAAACTCCTCTGAAATGAGTCGTGATTATGATTTACAACTGGATGAATCTGACGGTTTAGCACCCCTTCTCACGGTACTCGGAGGAAAGCTCACCACACACCGTCAATTGGGTGAAGAATGCCTCTTGAGGGTCAAAAAGTTCTTTTTGAACGCAAAAAACGACTCTACCCGAAATATTTTTTTACCCGGTGGATCGATGTCAAATTTTGAAAATTTCTATCAAACATTGCGAGTCACTTATCCTTGGCTAAATGAAAAAATTTTATTTCGTTATGCAAAACAATATGGCTCTCGAATTCATGAGCTACTTTTTGGGATAAATGATTTTGAAGGCCTACGTATAGCGTTTTCTGAAGATTTATATGAACGAGAAGTCGAATTTTTAATTGAACATGAGTGGGCAGAATCTGCAGAAGATGTTCTGTGGAGAAGAACAAAATTGGGTTTGTTTTTTAATAAAATTCAAATTCAAAAATTAG
>JAFEDO010000010.1 GCA_018241565.1 Pseudomonadota bacterium | reverse complement strand
GTTCTTTTAGAAATACATCAAGATTTAATTTTTCAATTGAATCTAACATAGTCTGCTGAAAATCATATTTTAAATAAGCCTTTTTATACACTTTATAAGCTTCATCAAAAAACGAACTATCACCACTACCCTCAACGAAAAGTTTTGTCTCTGGATTGTCTTGATTTTTACGAAACTTGTTAGAAACATCCATGAAGGAAGAAGGGTTTACAACGCTGGCTTCAATGACTTTAAGAACAGGAGAAGAAATTTTAGATTTTAATGTATCTAAACTCTCGTTTTCGGGTATTTTTTCAGAAAATTCCCGTATTTTTTTTCTAATATTTTCTTTTAGAGTATCACTTAACTTAAAAAACACATGAAAATTCTTTAAACGAATTGGATCTGGATTTTTTTCTAATTCATTCAACTCTTTGGTTAATTGCTTATTTAAATGAAATAACCATGCTGCGCTCAGATCAAAAAGAACCTGATCCGCTCCCTCAAACTGTTTTTTTTCTAACTCCTCTCTCAATGAGGGCGTATTTATAAAGTACGTTAAAATCAATTCAACATCCAAATCTTTAGACAAAAGTGAATAGATTTCTTCAACTGATAACATATGAATACTCCTCTTATTTATGAACGTTTTTAGGAATTAATTTTTGAGCTTCTTCTAGACAGAAATTTCTGAAATCAGAAAAAAATGGATCTGAACTCATACTCTTATAAAAATTGGACTCTTTTTGAAGATGATCAAAAGCATTATTAACTGCTGAACACAAATCATCAGCAGTACTTCCATCTACAATAACTTTTGTCATAAAATATATAAAATCTAAAACGTATTCTCGATATTTATCAATTTTTTGATCGAGATCTCGAAAAAACATTGTATTAACTGCGTTAGTATCAGGAACATTCCTTTTAAGAATTTTTATTGAAAATCCTTTTTCCATTTCTTCAATAAGCTGATTGATAAGCCCCTTAATTACAATTGCTTTTTCCGGAACTAAAGGAACGAGTGCTTTTGAAATAACTGTAATCTCTTTTTCCTTTCCTGTTAAACCTAGTTTTACATCAAAATCTTTGGATAGCAGTTCTACCATTATGGACCATACTTCTTTAAACCTAAGATCTTTAAGTGACTCCAAAGTCAGATAAATATATGTCAATAAAAATACATTGGCATCGAAAGATTTCTTCCTTATTTCAGCTGGTTGAGTCATTGCTAAGCGAAACTTCTGAAATCCTCTACTTTGAGAAAGCGCTTTTCTTTTCAAACTTAGTGGACCAGAAAAAAAAGTTAAAGTTTCAACAAGCTTCTTCAACCGATCTTGGTATTGCAAATATTTAAGCTGATTGTCTATGACTTTGATAACAGCAATTACTCTCTTTCGCAAGTTTCCAGTAACATTTTCATTTTCAGCCAAATTTTCAGCAGAATTTTCATTTCCAGCAGATTTTTCATTTCCAGCAGCATTTCCAGCAGCATTTTCAATAGCAACACCAAGATCCCCTGTTAAAATAGCCTGAAAAAACTGTTTTAGCTTACTTAAAGCTAAGCGTTCCTTAAAAAGGTTACTCATACAATACTTATCTATAACCTTATTTAAGGCGCTTTCAAATTCAATAAAAATATCTTTCCCAGATATGAAGTCATTCTTATTCACAAAAGAAGCAATTTTTTGCAATGCTAAAACGAGCATATTCATTGCCTCATGAAGTTGACTATCAGTGTTCTCAGGAGAAAAATAATAGGAAAACCTAACGTCTTGAAGTAAATCTATAATCCCTTTGGCTTTTATGGTAAATGCATAATAAAAATCTAGATTTGAAACCGCTGCAATCAGGTGTTTCCTTAATTTGCCATACATCTTGATGATCTCAATATCAAACAACTGATTTTCATCAAAAACCAAAGAAAAGTCGGCAAATCTATCTTCTATTTGATAGAACAACTTCAATTTTTTATTAATAAAACAAAATAAAATGGCATTAATCAATGCTGAACTTAGTTGTTCTGGTGTTTGAAGTGAGTGCCGCTGTGCACGAATATTATTTAAATCTGTCTGTAGAATAACTGCAGCTTGCAATATGCCATCATCCAAAGAAATTTCTGAAGGGCTTTCTAAGAGACTTTCAATAAAGTTATAAAATCTTTCATCGAAAATTAAAGAAGTAAAATAAGAAAACACACCCGTTCGCCCAACACCGGATGCGCAGTGAGCTAAAACTGAAGAATCATTGATTTGAGCATTTTGGATCCCCGCGATTAGGTAACACATTTGCTCAAAAGAAAAATATAAAGGTGTATTATCTTTAATTTCAAAATTCATTACTCTAAATGTTTTTGTCCCATTTTCTGTACTCATCTCTACCGTTGAAAGACTTCCATTTTGATACTCATCTTTCAGATCAACAACTCCTCGTTGCTGCGTATGTATACTGCTAGTTTCAAAGGTTCGATAATCTGGAAAATCTTTGCCATGAACGCTTCCATACATTCCTAAAGAAACAACAAAATCTACCTTTTCGTTAAACAGCATATTCAAAAACATTTCCACATGTTCAGAATCACTAATCGAAAAAAATGGTGTACCCTCTACTTTACTAAAAACATGGTTCGAGATAGGCGGCTTAATAGGTCCCGCAGAAACAATAATATTTGAATTTTTTGGATAATCCATGAGCGGTAAATAGTGTGCAGACCAAGTTGCTAAATGACGAGAAGCGCTTGAAGGATATTTGTCTTCACTATCTGGCTGAAACCAGAGTACTTTGGGCGGAGCCGTAATAGGAAAAAGATTAAGTTCAACAACGACATCATAAAAATCTTGAGCGACTGCCAACGAACTATCAGAAAATTTTATTTTTTTAATAAAATGCATTGGGTCATTACAGTATTTTTCAGAAAAATTTTTTGAATTTTTCAACAAATAGTCGATAAATAAAAAAAATTGAGCGGGCATAGCTGGATTATTTTCACCATCACCACTCACAAAGACCAACAAGGCTTTCAGTATTCTATTATTACGTTGATTGACGTCCGTCAATTTTAATGCTGTGACTATCTCTTTGTAATTATTATTGAATGGATTACAGATTTGAGAAATTACCAATTTTCTGCAACTTTTTTCTAAAGAATTGAATTGACTATTTTCTACTTCAGACATACTTGTCCCTCACTATCCATCAAAAAAATTTTACTGCGCTTTACTACTCAACAACACAGCACCTCATACCAAAATCAAGCTGCTCCCGTAGGGCCTGGTTGCCTACCGAGCGACCTTGAAGGTGTTGCAACACTAGCAGTAGGTATCACCATATTACTGGGCCGTGGGGGTAAACCAGCAGCATTATTGGGTACGGGAGCGCTCGGTAATGCCCTGGGTGAAGGTGTTGAAACACTAGTAGTAGATATCGCCTTATTATTAGGCTGCGAAGGCAAGCCAGCACTGTTATTAGGTACCGGTGCATTCGGTAATGCTCTTGGTGAAGGTGTTGAAACACCAGCAGTAGGTACCACCGTATCATTAGGCTGCAAAGGCAAGCTAGCACTGTTATTAGGTACCGATGTACTCGGTAAAGTCCTAGGTGAAATTGCACTACTCGAATTGCTAGCTGCTCCACCCAAAAAGTTTGCTCTAGGAGGGGGAGGCAACCGATTCAAAGAGATGTTGCCAAATGACTGAGACAATTGAGACCCTCTAGACGTAGAGCTCTGAACATTAGAAGCTTGAACGACAGGTTGAGCACTAGGTTGAACCGCAACTTGAGGTGCGACTCGCAGCACTTGAATAGTTGGAGAGAGTGGTGCTGGCACAGTTGGTTGAACTGGTTGTCTTACTGAAGTAGTCGGTGAAGGGTTATTATCATGCGACCAACTCACAGATATACCACTTTTATATAGTTCAGGAAAAATTAAAGTATGTAAAAAACTACTCGCTGTTTCATCAGTCATGAATACAACCGTCACACCCCCTTCAGAATTTATACCGATATCTCTAGGCACGATCCTAAAATTTTGATTAATCCAATTAGTTAATTTATTCACAAGATCTTGTTCAACGGCTTTATCAGTTAAAAATCTAACTACTTTATTCCTCACTTCCACTCGGTTCAGTTCTGGAAACGCTTGTGCAAATGTAGTTTCCCAACCGATGTCGAACTGCATCGTTCGACTTCCAGCGCGTTTTTGGAAAAAACACTGACTATTATTACCCCTGAAAGGATTGGGTGATTGTCTTGCACTCGCTGTTTCGTTTTGAGTAAACTTGAGCACTTCTCTATACACGTTCTCAGATAAAAATTTAATTAAAACAATGGCTAAAGCTCTTTGTGGCGTATTGAGATAGGTATAGGCTATTCTGGATATATTCTGATAGTCAGTCAGATTAATACCACTAACAATTTTTTCAGACGTTGAGGTTGCGAGAAAATCAGTAAACACTTTGTTTAATGCACCGATGACCTTGTGATAAGTTGCAGCATCTTGAGCATCAACAGCCACTTGATTAGGAAGCGACATAGCCATTCCTATCGTACTTGGAATAGCCACTAAATTGTTCCCATCAATATTTTTTTTAACAGTATCAGCATAAGGGTGTGCTAAAAGCTCTTTTTGAAGTACTGAAATACACTCAAAATAGAGTTGAGCCGCATGCAAAATAACCTGATAATTCATTGGCGAATCCAAATATCCATGGATATCCACATACGAATTTAAATATTGCATAATGTCCTGATAAGCCGCACGTTTTTTTAATAAATCAAATAACTGACAAAACTGTCCTCTTAAAATTTCATCACAAGCAAGCTTCATCTTGACATTAATAATCAACTTTAACATCACGATAATTTGATCTTCAATTTTGCTCTGTGTTTTTGAAATATCAATCAACAGAGTACTTGACTGCAACTGCTGACGAACACTTTCTAATCTGGAAAGTCTTGAATTCAAAGTACTCAGTAACAACTCAAACAACATCTTGGCTCTTTTCAAATTTCGAGTATCGGCTGTTTGCGCATACTCACTAAAACCACTAATCATCAACAACTCACCTTCGGCAAAATAAGTCATTTGGTCTTTAGTTTCTTCATAAAGAGATATCGCTTGTTGCAAATGTTCTTCATTTG
>JAFEDO010000109.1 GCA_018241565.1 Pseudomonadota bacterium | reverse complement strand
CTATCCCCAGTACTTTAATATCTCTCATTGGACCCTCCCTCCTATTGAAATGAAAATTTTTACGTTCTCATTCTGGCTCATTACGAAGCCTTTTTATAGATGGGTGGGTCCATACTATTAGACTCAATTGCTTTTTTACGCTATATCTTCTATCGACTGATATTCACAAAAAACAATTCTGACCCCATTGCTCATGCCTTTAGTGATTCCCTCTCAATTTACACAAACTGATTTATTTTTTGTGAAAGGGAGCCAGCCGTTAAACGATAAAAATAAACCTAAGAGAGCTACAACACTAATAGCCAGTTGTGAAAGTGCTTGTAGATTTTCAGGAACTAGTTTTATAAAAATGAAGTAAACAATCACAGCATAAATAACGCTATAGATAATAGCGAGTAATGTTTTTGTGATAAGGTTTTTTGTGTTTACTTTTGAATGAATCAAATGGTGATACAAAAATGCAGCCTGACAAGCTCTGATGGCATAAACAAAAATTACCAGTGATAAAATAGCATCTTTCCAAACATCCCAGCCGACCAATTGGTTTTGTGTCGCAAGAAAAACATATATGCTTAATGCAAGTAGTTGTTGAATAATTCCTATTATTGCACCAGTTCTACTGTGAGATTGATGAAGCATATAGCCAATAATTAAAAATATTAAAGCGCCTGGGATAGCAAAAAAATTTTTTGTGAATATCTGAATTAAAAATATAAGTGTACCGAGTACGTAAAAAGCAATACCCGTGTGTTCCATGATTGTTTTTGCTTGTTTTTCGGATTTAATTTTTCCAAAGTTGAAAAAGGTAATATTTTTGATGTCCATTCGACCTTCCTTTTTAGTTATTTTTATCAAAAGCGCCCCGAATATTAGCACGTTATTAAAGAAACGGTACTGATTATTCATGGCTTTTATAGGGTTTTTTCATGTTTGTCATAATCCACGAAATATGAGCGTGCTAGGTAGATTATCAGCAGACATATTCTTCTGGGCTTATTCTTTTAATCAGGAATAGAAACACGATAAAATTTGACGGCATTTCCATATAAAATTTTAGTTTCAGCTTCTTCAGGGAGCGCTGAAGTTAATAATTCAATATCACTTTTTTGGAAGGGTCGTGCTGCACGAGTAGATGGTAAGTCTGTGCCGAACATCAAGGCATTTTCGTCTGTTAAATAAATTTCTTGTAGAGCGGATGCGATGTGAAAATCCACACGACCAAAGCCGCTTGCTTTTACTTTGGCACCTTGTTCGACTAATTTAAGTAAATAAGGAAATCCAGCTTTCCCCAGCCCTAAGTGATCGATGCTGATGGCAGGTAGAGAAGAGAGTAAAGGATAAAGGTCAATTAAATCTTTAGGATCTATATAAAATTCGCTGTGCCAACCAGCAACTGCAAATACTTTTTTTGCTAATAGTTTGATATCGTGAGGGTCTATCATGCCACAACGTTTCAAATTAAAACGAATCGCTCGGACCCCTTTTAGATTTAATTGATGAATTTCTTTTTCAGTAATGTCGACGGGTAATTGAGTAACTCCAACAAAGTTGGGTCCTAATCGATTGAGTGCAGCCATTAAAAAAGTTTGATCAAATTTTTGGGAGGAACCTGATACAACAGTGCCACCGACAATATTCAATGGACGTGCTATTTCTAAATAATCATCACAAGTAAATTCAGGAGGCGCATAACCCTGGTTGCTGACTAAGGGAAACTGATAGTCAATAATGTGAAAATGACTATCGAAAATCGGTTGTTTTACATTTTTATATAAGTGATGGTATTTCATCGCCAACTTATTGAGTTAAGTAAGATAAGTGCGGTGATCATAAGATGTTTGGTTCAATATCACAATCACATTAAAAAGAGCGTAATTTCCTTATATTTTAGATTTCGGTTGAATCGGGAAATTAAAATATTTTTCAGGGAAAGGTTCATCTCTTAACGTGAAATGCCAAATTTCTTTGTTATAAGGTACAAAGCCTGCTTCTTGCATGATCGTTCGTAATAGTAATCGATTTTTGTGAACACCGATGCTCATTTTATGATGGTAATTAGAGCGTGGATCAAAGCAATCAAAACCAACCCCCATGTCGATACCATTATCACGATACCGTTTTCGATAAGGTGCAAAGCAAGAGACTAGTTTATCGCCCGGTTGATATTTAGGTTCTGTGGCAGCAGGTAATTTAACAATGGTAATATCAACGGTGCTACCGCGAGAGTGTCCAGATTTTTCCGCAAAATAGCCATCAGCAAATAAATTTTCTTTATCAACTTTTGGATAAAATTCAGCTTTCATTTTTTGATCATTCAGATTGAGGCTCCATGTCATGAATTCTTGAACGGCCATTTCTGGGCGGTAACAGTCATATACTTTTAAAGTGTAATTAGATTGTTTCAGTTTGGCTTGAATTTTTGAAAGTGCCGAAGCTGTATCACGAGTTAATATGCATTCAGGTGCATTATATCCACGAGAAGGTTTCCCCATCGCATTGTGATAACCCGCATAACGAATATCCTGTAAGATACTGGGGTCAATGTCCTTCAAGTAAACAAATTCTGAAGGCATAGCGTAAGCTAAATTAAAATAAAAAACACTCAAGAGGCCAAATAGATAATTTAGAGTTTTCATGGTGTTACCTCGTTATTTTATATCCACATTTTGAGCATCAAAAAAAGTTACTTTTCCAGTAGCAAGATCTTGAATGCCTCCAATAATGCCAATCTTCTTGTCGTCGAGTAATTTTTTAATTACTGGGCTTTTTGCTTGAATTTCATTAATGACCAACAGAACATTATCTTTAGCAATTTGATTGATATATGAAGGTTTTTTGCAATCCTGTGAGCCTACTTCTTTTGTTGCTTGTATAACAGCCGGTTGAATCTTATGGAGTAAGTTGGTTAAGTGACCTAATTGAGCTTGTTCGCAGGCTCCTTGAACTGCACCACAATTTGTGTGGCCAATGACAGCAATTAATTTGATACCGGCAACCTGTGCTCCATATTCCATACTGCCAAGAATGTCATCATTCAATATATTTCCTGCAACGCGAGTGACAAAGATATCTCCAATACCTTGATCGAAGATAAGTTCAGGAGAAGTGCGAGAATCCATACAGTCTAGCACTAGTGCGACCGGGGTTTGTTTTGAAGCAGTTTTCTTTACTTGCGTTAAGAGATCGTGATTTTTCATATCCCCCTGTATAAAACGTTTATTTCCTTCTTGTAGTTGTTGTAATACTTGTTGAGGGCTGATCGATGCTGGTGTATCTGAACTAGATTTAGTTGAATTCGCTTTTGTTACGAGCAGAAAGCTTGTTGCTCCTAAAATAATTGCCGCAATAATAAGCCTATAAATAGAGGTATATTTCATGTTTCTTCCCTGAGTTGAAAAAGAGTGGGGTAGTATAAAACTAACCTTATAAAAATAAAACCATGAATTACTGGCGATTATCATAAAAGTTTATATACTCATGCCAGCTGATATCTAACTAGTTGGGACACTCATGCAAATCAAAAACACGGAAAATCACTACGGTTTAGTTGCTATTTCTTTACATTGGGTCATCGCAATCTTGATTATTGGGTTGGTTATATTGGGCCTTTATATGACAGGACTCCCTAAAAATCCTGAAAAACTCAAATTATATGGATGGCACAAGGAATTTGGTATTTTGATACTGGTGTTAGCTATGCTGCGTATCGTTTGGCGCATTGGCAGCATAGTTCCCTTACTCCCGAACTCGATTCCAGATTGGCAAAAATTAGTGGCTCACATGGTTCATTGGGCTTTTTATGGATTTATGTTTGCTCAACCAATCACAGGATGGCTCATGAGTTCCGCTGCAGGAATACCCGTTTCATTTTTTGGTTTATTTGTGCTGCCTGATCTCATATCTCCTAATGACGTATATAAAGCAATATTTCGTGAAACTCATGAATGGTTAGCTTATGCAGTGATTGTTTTGTTTTTTGCACATGTCGGTGCTGCATTGAAACATCATTTCATAAGTAAAAACGATGTTTTACGGAAAATGTTGCCATGATGCGCATCACGATCAGGATACTTGCACTGATATTAGCAATGTTCGCATCATCGGTGATAGCAGAAACATCCCCTTGGCAAATCGTGTCTAGCGAAAGCAGTATCACTTTCACAGCCACTCAAAATGGTGCACCCGTAACGGGAAAATTTAGTACCTTTACGGGAGAAATTAATTTCGATCCTGCAAAGCTTAGCACAAGCTCTGTTCGAATTATTGTGGATATGAATTCTGTAGAAACTTCTTATAAAGATGTCGCAGAAACTCTAAAAACTTCTGATTGGTTTAATGTCAATGTTTTTCCAAAATCTGTTTTTACTGCAAAGCAATTTAAAAAAACAGGAGATAATACCTACGAGGCAGATGGTGAGCTTGTGATACGTGATAAAAAATTACCGGTTACTCTTACATTTGTTGTCGAAGAATTTAGTAACACTAAAGCGCGTGAAAAAGGTTCAACCACATTAAAACGTACGCAGTTTGGTGTTGGACAAGGAGATTGGGCAAACACGAGTGAAATCAAAGACGATGTGCAAGTAAATTTTGTTTTAACTTCAGTAAAAAAATAAGGAAAATAATTTCATGGAAACGACTCATAAAATTGTTAAAGGTGTAATTACAGGTATTTTAGCGATGGCAACAGCGAGTGTGCTTGTTACTAACAGTCGTGCAGCAGAACCAGCAATGGAAAAATGTTATGGTATCGTTAAAGCAGGACTCAATGATTGTCAAACAGCTATGCATTCTTGTGCAAGCTCTGCTACAAAAGATAATCAACCCGATGCTTTTATTTTTGTGCCTAAGGGCGCATGTGAAAAAATTATGGGTGGCAGTCTTACAGACAAATCAGATAAAAAATAATGGGAGGATCCATGAAAAAATTTATACGGAATGTAGCAACAGTATTTTCTTTCATCATAGTCAGTGTTGGATTTTCTTTTTCTGCACATGCTGCATCGGCAACTTATATTTTTGATCCTAATCATACGACGGTTTCATGGCATGCTAATCATTTTGGTTTTTCTAATCCCTCAGGTAAATGGCAAGCAGAAGGTAGTTTAGTATTCGATAGAGACAATCCAAAAGACAGTAAAGTGAACGTAATGGTTCAGGTTGCTGAAATATCTACAGGGGTTAAAGAGTTAGATAAACATTTAAAAGAGAAACTTTTTTTCGATGTTGAAAAATTTCCAACGGCGATTTTTGTGAGTGATAAAGTGACAATGACGGGTAATAATACGGCAAAAGTAGAAGGGGTTTTAACTTTTCACGGTGTTTCAAAACCCATAGTTTTAAATGTGAAATTGAATAAAGAGGGCATTAATCCTATTAATAATAAACAAACGGTGGGATTTACAGCAACTACGCAATTTAATCGTTCTGGGTTTGATATGAATTCATTACTGCCAGGTATTTCTGACGAAGTAAAAATTGATATCGAAGCAGAAGCAACGCTAGATAAAAATGTTTAAAGGATTGACAGCTTATGCGTTGCATTTTTAGTATATGCAACGCATAAGATAAGCTATCCTAATAAGCGTTTTGTTCGATAATCTAGGTTTTCTAATAATTTATTTCTTGTGACTAGACTGATTTTTTCATTGTACCAAAGTTCTAAAAGTTTAGCGCGTTGTACTTCGATAACTTGTGATACAAGAAAAACTTCGTTCATTGCTTCCATTTTTTCATCGTGTTCTAAAACGCCGTTATGTTTTTCAATGCCTTCTTCCAATTGTATTTTGAGTATTTTATATTTTTCAATACGCCAATTTATTTCATCTACCAGTCTAGTATTATCTTTAACTTCCATTTTATATTTTGGAAGCCAATGTAATACGGCTTTGGTTATTTCTAATCTTGCATTTAACTCAGAAAGATATTCATTATGCTTTTCAGTTTGCCCATATTTTTTTATGCCAATGACTTTAAGGATCCAAGGCAGTGTTAATCCTTGTAATAAAAGGGTCGCTGTGATGACACAAAAAACTAAAAAAATAATTAAAGCTCTCGGGTTTGCGCTATTAATCGTGCTGGGTAAAAAAGGAATGGCGAATGCAGCTGCGAGCGAGATAGCGCCACGCATACCTGCCCAAGAAGTTACGAAGGGATATTGCCAAGGTGCATAGGGATCTTTTTTACGAATAGAAGGAAATAATGCTCTTGGTAGATAATAAACAGCTACATATACCCAAAAAAAGCGACCAATAATTACTGCTAAAGTCACCGATGTGCCATACAGCAAGAGGTCACGTAAAGGAATTGATGAAATGCTTCGCATTATCGATTCCATGTTAAGACCAACTAAAAGAAAGAGAATACTCTGAATAGTAAATGTTATTGCTGGCCATATTGTCCGATAAATCAGTCTAAATTCAGGTGAAATACGTAATGTCAATCTGTGGCCAATCACTAGCCCTGTGATGACGGTGGCGAGTACCCCAGAGCCTCCTAATCTTTCTGCGGGGATATAAGCGATAAACGGTGTTAAAAGTGATGCGATCAATTGCAACATAGAGTTATCGATTTTTAATCTCAATTCACCTATCAAATAACCCAATGCAAATCCATAGAGTGTTTCACCAATCACAACGGCAAAAAAAGCAGAGATAGCATGAATGGCTGAGAATTCATGTGTGACCACTGCTACCAAAGCAAATCGGAAAAGGATCAAAGCAGCGGCATCATTTAACATGCCTTCGCCTTCAAGGATGGTCACAATTCTTGAGGGCATTCGAATTTTTTCAGCGATTGAAACAATAGCAACACTATCAGGAGGAGAAACAACAGCACCTAAAACAAAAGCCAGTGGCCAGCCCAATTGTGGAATGAGCGCATGAATGATCCATGCAACAAGCATCGTAATAAATATAACGTGTCCAATAGATAATAAACTGATGGGGCGGAGATTTTTTTTAAACTCTCTCAAAGAAAAAAAAGCGCTTATTTGATAGACCAGAATCGGAAGAAAAATATCTAAAACAATCTTAGGGTTGAGTGTTACGTGCGGGAATACTGGAAAGAGACTCAGAATCATCCCTGTTATAACGAGTAAGAGAGAGATAGGAATGATAGATTTATTAAAGATGTGACCAACAAGAACGATAGTAGCAAATAAGATGACAAAAGTTTCAATCTGTTCCATGACGCTTTAGGCCCACCCTTTTAGGAAAGGCTGAGTATATCGAAATCTTAGAAAAGAACCTATTGAATAAAGCGCTGCAGAAAACTGCAGCGCTTATTGAAACTATTTAGGCATGTACTTCACAGATGGGTCGGTTTTTTGTGAAAGGTAAAAAACCATTGTAAGACAGGAATAAACCCACAAGAACAGCTAAGTTAATAATAAACCCAGGCATTTGCATGTTAGATTGCATGAAGTTTGGAGCGAACTTTGCAAGACCGAAGAAGCAGATGGCTGCTAAAATAACAGCATATATCACAGCGCAAAGTGTCTTTATGGCAAAGTTTTTCCAATGAACGGTGGATTGAGTAAATTTGTGATATGCAAAGCTTGCTTGAGTTGCTCTAACAGAATAAACAAGAATGATTAAAGAGATAATAAAATCTCTCCATACACCCCATACCTGCAAATTATTCGGATATATGAGAAGAGCAATTAAGCAAACAGCTATCAATTGTTGAATAACCGCTATGATTGAACCTGTTCTGCTTTGATGTTTATGCAACATAAAACCAATTATTAAAAATACAACACCACCTAAGGTAGCAGGAAGGTTATTGAGATAGAGTGGGATTAATATCATGATGATACCCACAACATAAAAAGCAATACCAATGTCTTTCAGGATCTTAACAGCTTGTCCCGCCGATTCAATTTTTCCAAAATTGAAAAAAGTTATATTTTTTATATCCATTTGAATTTCCTCGTCAGTTACTTACAGTAAGCTTATTGAAGCGCGGGAATATTAGCACGTTCCTTAGAAAATGCGATGCAAATAGTTGTACATAAAATGACCTTTACCTAGGTGTTCATGATGAAGTAGGCATTAACTCAATGGCGCCGTCGATACTCCTAATAGTATTCATTATCTTGCGTGTATATCGAGAGTTTTCACGAAATACTATGCACATCGCGCCTAAAAAGGATTCTGCGATGTGTTCTAGATGTTTTATATTTAATTTTTTTGTCCCTTGAACTCCGAGTACATAAATGTGCTGTCCAGGAAAATGCGTAACCTGTTTTCGTACTAAAACGGCCTGTGATAATGCAGGAAATGACTGCAATGATTTAGTAAAAATGTCTTGTATCGTTCGATCGAGATTAGCAGGAATATAAATATCATTCGGTTTAGCAAATTCACGTTCGCGATTTGCTGCATCGACGTTGGCAAGCAGCGTTACTGCATGTGATTTTAATGCTTCACAATGTTGAATGTGATTTTCATCAGAAGTAGTAGAGTAGGCGATGTTTAATGCGGGTTGTAGATACGTTGCATCAAGAGTCATGGCTGTATTTAAATAATCAAAACCTTTTGGATTGTGTTCTAAGATTAACATAATGCGACCAATATGAAAATTGGCTGAAGTATCTAAAGGATCCTGTGAAAGTATTTTTTGTGCGATTGTTAGTAATTGCTCGTCATTATTTTTTGATGTGTATGCCCAGAATAATTTTTTGAGTTCTTCAAAGCTTAACACGGGTTTGTTATGCAATGTACGAATAACATCGGCTGCAATATAGAGAGTTTCCCAATCCGCTTTAAAATAAGTTTGCCAATTTTTATCATGAGCCTCGATGAGTTGTTGAGTTATGTTAGTCGTCAACAGGCTTGTTGCAGCATTTTCAGAAAAATCTCGAATAAATATTGGTGTTTTTACACCAAAGGCTGCGATTCGCTGAGCTAAGCAGGGATGCGTATCAAAAGGATCTGTTTCTTGAGCTAGAGCAAATTTGCTGGCTTGAGAAATATCAACTGACTGGATAAATTGAGAGAACTGTTGAGCGATTGTCATAAAAGGTTGGTAATTGATGTCTTTTGATTTTTCCGAACCGCTGTTGACCGGTTCTTCAAAAAAAGACTTTGTTGTTAGCATTTGTTTGATAATCACAGTGTATAAAGTAGAAGCCGAAAATTCCCGTCCACAGATTTCTCCGGCAAGAGCGTCAGCATCTAATTCATGTTGACGCCGGATCGGCATTGATAGATCACCTAATTTTGAGAGATACCAATTTAAAAATTTCCCAATAATTCGAGCGGTAAAACGATGAGAGCTGTTAGCTAAACTGTTATGAAGAGTTGACCAATTTGTATGAAGACGATAAAGCCAAGCTGTAGAGCGACCATGTCGATTAGAGATATGCCCAAGTTCATGGGCTAAAATAAATTTGAATTCTTGCTTCTGTACAGTTAATAACAGTGCTAAACCAATATGTATTTCTCTGCGGTGACCTAATAATCCTCCGAACCTAGGTATCTCAGTGGCGCTGGCGCTATCCCCTGGGACAATATAGATAATATCGATTTTGGGGCAGCGCATATATTTTCTCAATTCTTCTAACATGGAAAATAGCAAAGGAGCATCTTCATGCTTCAATTGGTAATAGTCTTTGGGAATGTCATTTTTGATACGTAGTGCGGACAGAAAGTGATAGTTGAAGACTAAAGTTACGATAAGTAGTTTTAAGGCAATACCACTAGGGTTATAAAGCATGCTACCAACTGAAAAGATAAACAAACCGAGTAAAGTCAAAAGCAGAAAGATATAAAATAAAACGCCTATAGCAATATGTGTGAATAATCGAGGATAACTAAACATGAAGATAAAACTCTATATGATAAAAGACAGCCCATTGTACAGTATTGGCTGTTAATTCAGCAACATGAGTTAATGTGCTGGAAATGAATATAAAATTACATGAGCATGTTTCATTTAGGTTGTTGAATACCAATATAAACGGCAACCTGATCAGGGGCATCATATAACTCAAAATCACTCTTGAAATTACGCTGATATTGAGTTTCCACCGTGAAAAAATGCCAAATTTGTTTCCAAGTATCGATCACAACAGTTGGCATGGGACCATGATTTTTGAAGACAAGATAATTGCCAGAAGCGATGGTGACTCTACTTAAGTTTTTCTGTTCCTGTTCTTGAGAGACACCTAACGTGAGCGTGTAAAGACCATTGGTATCAGATTCATAGTCTGCATACACGCCGAATATAGAAGTATTATTGATTAATTCACTGGAATAAAGCTGTTGCCAAAGAGACGGTATTTTGGCGGTTTTTGGATCCATCTCTTGGCTATTTTTAGTTCTTGTACTAAAGCCTGATACTGTAAATTGCTCAATGTATTCTATGGTGGGTTTGATGGAAGACATACTGATTGCTCCGATTAATTATCTTGTTTGTCCAGTGATACAACTCGAAGTGGATGACCATCAGGATCTAATGCAAGAAATGTATAACCAAAAGGCAGATGAGTAGGGGATTGCTCAATACGTATTCCCTTTTGTTTCCATTCTAAAAATAATGTGTCTACTTGATCGTTTTTAGTCACTGTAAATACCAATTCACTGCCTCCGTTGCCGCCAGTATTTAATGGCATGACATGTCGTTTATCCTTTAGGCCTAATGCCATTTCATTCGATAATTTAAACTTTCTGAAAGTCGGTGAAGATTCCTCAGGATTTATCCCAAGCAATTCCCGATAAAATAGCTCGCTTGTAGTCAGGTTATCTACGTAAAAAACGGTGGCGTAATGTTTTAACATGATGATTTTCTCCTCGATAAGTGAATATTGACCGAAGAGGAGTTTAATAAGATTGAGTGACAGTTTTTGTCAGCAGTAAAAATTATTGTTCAGGGATGTTATTGATTTCACGCCACTGTTTTAAAAGAACTTGTCGTCTTTTATTGAAATGATTTTTGAGTAGAGTTAATTGGGTGATTCTATCTGTTCGAAAATGCCGAAAATCCTGCCGCAATTCGCACCAAGCAACCAGAACTCGTGTTTCTTCAAAAAAACCGAGCGCCAATGGCCAAATGATACGTTGCGATTTTTCTTCTTTCATATCGGTATAACTCATTTGTAGCTTGTATTCGTTGCGCATGGCATCACGAATAAGCGCTTCGTAATCGTCATTGATTGGCGTAGTTTTTGTGGGTCCTATGAGTAAGCCAGATGAGTCGAGTTGATGTCGAAGATCACTCGGAAGAACAGCAGATATCTTAGATAATGCTTTAGTCGCAGCCAGCTTAAGTTTACTGTCAGTTCTTCGCGCTACCCAACGTGATCCAAGAACCAATGCTTCAATCTCTTCTTCAGAAAACATCAGTGGTGGCAGCATAAATCCTGGACGTAATACATAACCAAGACCTGGATCACCCTTTATATCAGCACCTTGTGATTGCAAAGTCGCAATATCTCGATATAAAGAACGAAGGCTTATTCCCAATTTCTCAGCGAGTGCTTTACCACTGACTGGATAACGATGCTGACGTAATAGTTGAATGAGTTCTAAAAGACGTTGAGCACGAGACAAAATTGTATCTCCCTAGTAAAGATGCTATAAATCGATTTATATTAGAACTGCATACCTCTTGAATAAGTTTCTAATGAAAATCTTTTGTTATCAAAATTTAATATGGCATAACCATCTTTGATATCTGGCAAATTAATATTCCACATTTTTTTAAACCAATAATCTTTTTTAGGGATAGGTTGTTTTATCAATTCGTAAGCCATAGCGGCTTCTTCAGAAAGAAGACCTAACTTATATTGCGTTTCAATAAAATCAATATCAACCTGTAACCAATCTAATGCTTCATTCATTTCACGAATGGTAAATTGGTTCCATACGCAAGTAAATGGAGCGCCCATGTGACCGCTGATCCAAAGATTTGGCATAAAAGAAGTGATGAGACGAGTGAGTAACGCTTCTTTTCCTGGACTGACGTGCGATACAAAAATGGAAGGACTGCCTTTGTGCTCAATCTGTTTATATAGAGTACCAAATTGATGTAGTGTCGACCAAACTTTACCGCATCCGCCAGCAATGGGTTTATCAAAGAGCTTTTTACTCGCTAAAAAATTCCCACCCAATCCATACAATGTAAATTCTAATTCATCATTCGTATGGAATTTATAAAAATGTTCTTCATCGAGCAAATGTAAATTGTTCACGCAAGGATTTTTTCTTATGTTTTTTAATACTTGTACATCTTCATGATTTCCCCAAACCGCATAAATAGGTGCGACGAATTGTTTCTTTTGAGTTATGTAATCGGGGAAGTCACCAAGCAGCTGATGATTATAGATAATATCAATCAATTTCTCGCGTTCTGTCAGCTTAGTAACATTATATTTTTCTCTAAAAGGAGAGTGCGTGACTAATAGGCGTAATTCGCGTTGACTAAGATGATAGATACTCGTCTCATCATAAAAACCAAAATCGCCAGCATGAATGACGAAATCAGCTTTCGTTTGGATTGCTTTTTCATTGATAGCATCTAAGTTTCCATGAGTGTCACTGATTAAAAGTATTTTATACATTGTAAAGCCTGCAATAATTGAGAAATAAATTTAATATTTTTTGTCATCATAACAATAGAATCTCCTATTGTGTAGAGGACATATTAGTCGTAAATTACGAAAATATGTTTTCGTAATTTTAAAAGAAAAAGTGGTGGATTGATTTATAAAATTGATTGTTCCTCGAGATTTTTCGTTAGATGCTTAACAGGGAGAGATATTCCAAGGGAAAGGAAGAATAAAAATGCATTTACCTATTAATATAAATGATTTGTTAAATAACTCTGTTGTTGAATCAGATCGCCTTGAATTCAAAGCTGATTGGAATCCAGAAGCAATATTACGGACGATTTGTGCTTTTGCGAATGATTTTAATAATTTCGGCGGTGGTTATATTATTATTGGCATTGAAGAAGTAGACGGCAATCCGGTTTTCCCACCGAAAGGTATTGCAAAAACACAAGCGGACAAAATACAGAAAGATATCGTTAGAATTTGTTCGTATATCAAACCTACTTACATCCCTATTGTTTCGTTTGAAGAATATCAGGATAAATACATTTTTGTTGTTTGGGTTCCTGGTGGGGCAGAACGGCCTTATTCTGTCCCAGCGACGTTAGGGAAAGACAAAGAATACAAATATTTCATAAGAAAATTGTCAACAACAGCCATTGCTAAGAATGCTGATTTAAAAGAATTGATAGAATTAACAGCGACTATTCCGTTTGACGATCGTGTTAATCATCATGCATCACCACCAGATTTAAAGCTGCCTTTGATTCAATCTTTTCTAAAAGAAGTTAAAAGTAAGTTACTGGAAGAATCAAGTAACATATCATTTTCGGATTTATGTAGACAAATGGCAATCGTTGATGGTGGCAATGAATATTTGAGACCGCGTAATGCCGGATTACTATTTTTTAATGACGAGCCGGAGAAATTTTTTCCTTATATTCAGATTGATGTGGTTTATTTTCCAGAGAATGAGGGTGGAGATGTGATTCAAGAGGAAATTTTTAAAGGCCCCCTGGATCATCAATTGCGTAGTGCTTTACGACATATTAGAAGTCATTTTATCTCTGAGCGTGTTATTAAAATTCCTGGACAAGCTAAGGCGAAACGTTTTTTTAATTATCCCTATGAAGCAATTGAAGAAGCATTAGTAAATGCTGTTTATCATCGGAGTTATGACATAAGAGAGCCGATAGAAGTTCGTATAAACCAAGAAAGCCTTAGTGTTGTTAGCCATCCTGGTCCCGATCCATCAATTACGTTAGAGGATATGAAATCTGGACGGATGGTAAGCCGTCGTTATCGAAATAGGCGTATTGGTGAGTTTTTAAAGGAACTAGAGTTTATAGAGGGTCGAGGTACAGGAGTTCCCAAAATGCGATGGGCTTTACAAAGAAATGGGTCTCCCGAACCTACCTTTTTTACTGATGGAGCTAGGCAGTCGTTTTGGACCGAAATCAAAATACATCCGGAGTTTTTAAAGGATAAAACAGTGCAAACCGGACAAGTCACCGGACAAGTCACCGGACAAGTCACCGGACAAGTCACCGGACAAGTCACCGGACAAGTCACGAAAGAGGTATTGAGCTTTTGTCTTGAACCTCGTAAGGCTAGTGAAATTCAAAAGATTTTGAAATTAAAACATAGAGAAACCTTTCAAAATGGCTATTTACGGCCTTTATTAGGGGCAAAGTTATTGTCATTAACAATCCCTGATAGACCGCAGAGTCGCTTTCAAAGATACATTACTACTGAAAAAGGAAGGGAGTGTTTTCAAGAAAATCCTTTGGATCTTTCGAAAGATAAAGCGGTACAAACCGAACAAGTCACCGGACAAGTCATTAAAGAGGTATTGAGTTTTTGTTTCGAGCCTCATAAGGCTAGTGAAATTCAAGAAATTTTGAAATTAAAGCACAGGGGGACTTTTCAAAATAATTACTTACGGCCGTTGATAGATGAGCAGCTGATTACATTAACAATCCCTGATAAACCGAAAAGTCGTTTACAACAATACATCATCACTGATCAGGGAAAGCAATGGCTGCAAGAGAATCATTCATAGCTAAAGAAAGGGAAAGGTTTAACCACGGAATTAAATCAACTCGTGACATTTTGTCATGGGTTGAAATTAGCTGCTCAAGAAGCAAAATTAAGTGTTACCTATGTCTTCGGTATAATCCGTAACCGATGTCTTCGGTACGGACCGACCTTTATTGGTGGGCCCACTAGGACTCGAACCTAGGACCAAAGGATTATGAGTCCTCTGCTCTAACCAACTGAGCTATGGGCCCGTCTAACTCGGGATTGCTTACTCTTGATCTTCCAAGAAGCTGCGAAGTTTTTCGGAGCGGCTGGGATGACGTAACTTACGTAAGGCTTTTGCTTCAATCTGACGTATACGTTCTCGTGTGACATCAAACTGTTTACCAACCTCTTCTAACGTATGATCGGTATTCATGTCAATACCAAAACGCATTCTAAGCACTTTTGCTTCACGAGGTGTGAGGCTAGATAGAATTTCGTTAGTCGCATCTTTCAAGCCTTGCATGGTAGCTGCATCTAATGGCAACTCTCCCGCTGTATCTTCGATGAAGTCACCGAGGTGCGAATCTTCATCGTCACCAATAGGAGTTTCCATAGAAATCGGTTCTTTTGCAATCTTTAACACTTTGAGTACTTTGTCTTTTGGCATTTCCATGCGTACGGCTAATTCTTCAGGAGAGGGTTCCTCGCCAGTTTCTTGAAGAATTTGTCGAGAGATTCGAGTTAATTTGTTAATCGTTTCAATCATGTGTACAGGGATACGAATCGTACGAGCTTGATCGGCAATCGAACGAGTGATGGCTTGTCGTATCCACCAAGTTGCGTATGTTGAAAATTTATAACCACGACGATATTCAAATTTATCGACGGCTTTCATCAAACCGATATTGCCTTCTTGGATTAAATCTAAGAATTGCAAACCACGATTCGTGTATTTTTTCGCGATAGAAATCACAAGACGTAAATTGGCTTCCACCATTTCTTTCTTTGCGCGACGCGCTTTGGCTTCGCCAATGGAAAGTCTTCGGTTGATTTCTTTCATTTCTGCTACAGTGATATTGGTTTCTTCACTGATAGCGAGTAATTTCTTTTGTGCTCGAATAATTTCTTCGACGTAAGGTTCTAACCGATTACTTTGCCAAACACTGCCACTGGATTTTTTACCGTCAGTAGGAATGTGTTTTTGGATCCAATCCAAGTTAGTTTCATTACCTGGGAATGATTCGATAAATGTTTTACGTGGCATGCCACTTTTATCAGTACATAGCTTAACGATGATACGTTCTTCATCACGAATATGCAGTAAATGAGCTCGTAATCTTTTGGTTAATCTATCAATCTGTCTTGGAATCAATTTAAGTTGCATAAAGACGTCAGCCATTTTTGCGATACTTTTCTGAGTGTCTTTATGTTCCCATCCATTCTTTTTTTCAGAGGAAAGTACTTTCTTATACAATTTTGATAATTCTTCAAAGCGTTTTTTAGCTTCAACAGGATCGGGTCCGCCAGCTTCCTCTTCTTCTTCTGCAGCAACAGCTGGAACGAGCTCATCATCGCCATCTAATAAAGAAGCATTTTCAGCTTCTTCAATCATGGATCCGATATTAGCAGGTGCGACTTCACCTTCTTCATCCGCAAATCCACTAATCAAATCACTGAGGCGCATTTCTCCGGCTTCAATTTTTTCATAAAGTCTCAGTACATGTCCGACTGTTTTTGGGTAATAAGCAAGAGAAGTTAAAACTTGGCGTATGCCATCTTCGATACGACGAGCAATAACAATTTCACCTTCACGTGTCAGCAATTCGACGCTACCCATTTCACGCATGTATATACGAACAGGATCATTCGTTTTTCCGGCTTCTTTGCTGACCACAGATGCAGCTAGCATTTCTGTGACTTCATCTACTTCAGGGATAACATCCGTGACTTCTTCGGTAGTTTCATTTAATAACAGACGTTCATCTTCATTAGGGGGGTATTCGCGGACTTTAATACCGATGTCTTGTAATTTTCCGATGATTTCAGCGAAATGATCCGTGTCGACGATATTGGGTAATAAATCATTCAGTTGAGCGTAGGTTAGATAACCCTTTTCTTTGCCTAACATAATGATTTTTTTAATTTGTGAAATTTTTTGTTCTCTTTTTAAGTCTTTAACATCTTTTAATTCAGAATTCTTAGTATCTAGCTGTGTTGCCATAGTTATACGCCTTTAAGTCTGATGGGTAGGATGATTTTTGTACTACTGAAGAGTAGGACGTTATTATAAATTAATGCCCTAATCTATACCATACCCCAATCACGTTTTGAGTCGATAATCTGATAACAATCGGGTCGTTATAGTTTCGGAAGCTCAGGTTAGATTGGAGTATCAAAAACACTTTAAAAATGCTGTTTTTAAGTGTCCGAAACAGTGTAGAACACATTTAAAAATTTGCTGAAATTTTTTTGTTTTTTTGAATTAATTTTTGTAGTTCTTGTTTTTCTTCTGAAGTGAGGCCCTGTTGGGTCGCTTTTTGCATCCATTGTTCAATTTGGTAGGTTTCACTCTGTTGTGTTAAGCGTTCTAATGCTTCTTTAAATGCAGTTGCGGGTTCCGTGTGAGGCAATGGGCGCCAACTCGCTAAGGATGCCAAGAGAGGATATTCTTCACGGTCTCTCCAATGCTCTAATAAGATAGCACTGGTGGCATTTGGTTTCTCTTGGATGAGGGGAATGAGTTCTAACAAAATATCGCACTCAGGTAGTGTTAAATTATCTAAAGCATGTTTGCTCGGGAAAGCTTGAATAAGCTCAGGATTTTGTAAAAGCAAAGCCGTCACTAATCTTAATGGGGTAAAAGTGAGTGGTTTTATTTCTGCAGATATTTCTGTAGAGACTCGAGGATTTGCTGAAGATTGCATCATGATTTTTAAGCGCTCAGTCTCTATTCTAACAAGCTTGCTGAGTTGATCGAGCATCATATGTTGTAGAGCATTTTCTTGCATTTGTTTTAATAAAGGTAAAGCGATTTTAATAAAATGTGCTTTGCCTTCTAGCGAATGAATATTGGTTTGACTTTGTAATTTATTAAAAAAGAAATCGACGAGACTAATAGTTTGTTTTAACTCTTCTTCAAAAGATATTTTTCCTACTTTGCGAATATAGCTATCAGGATCTTCTCCTTGTGGCAAAAACATAAAATGAATTTGATATCCTTCGGTAATACAAGTTAAAGCAGTTTCTAATGCACGCCATGCGGCTTCTTCTCCAGCGCGATCGCCATCAAAACAAAAAATAATTTTGTTGCTGTAACGAAAGAGTTGTTGAATATGACTTTTACTGGTTGCTGTACCGAGTGTAGCAACGGCGTAATTAATCCCATGTTGAAAAAGTCCTACGACATCCATATAACCTTCTACCACAATGATTTGATCGAAATGGCGACGTGCCTGCAAACATTCATAAAGACCGTATAATTCAGTGCTTTTATGAAAGAGAGGCGTTTCTGGAGAGTTTAAATATTTGGGTGGTTCATCTGTGAGTGTGCGCCCTCCAAAGGCAATGATTTTGCCTTGGCGATTTCGGATTGGAAACATAATGCGATGTCTGAATCGATCGTAATAACGTCCCTGATCTTTTTGAATGAGCATTCCGGTTGTTAATAGTAATTCTCGAGCTTCGGGTGTTTTTTTAAAATAATCTTGTAAATTATTCCATCCAGGTGGTGCTAACCCTATCCCAAATGTTTTAGCAATTTCGCCAGTTAATCCGCGCTGTTTTAAATAATCAATTGCAGCGGCTCCTGCGGCATGATCTCTGAGTTGCGAACGGTAGTAGTTCGCGCAATGTTGCAGAATGGTGTAATGCGTTTGTTTTACTTTAGGTTGCGTTGTCGTATGTTGTGTTGTTGGAATGGTTAATCCTGCTTGAGTTGCCAAAATTTCTATGGCTTCAGGATAAGTCACACGGTCATATTCCATGATAAAAGTGATGAGATTCCCACTCGCAGCGCAACCAAAACAATGATACAGCTGTTTAATTTCACTGACATAGAATGAAGGCGTTTTTTCTTCATGAAAGGGACAGCAAGCCGAATAATCTCTTCCTTTTTTCTTTAAAGGAATTCGTTTCTCAATACAGTCCACGATGTTGATTCGTGTGAGTAGAGTATCTATAAAATCTTTAGGTATGAATTGAGACATGGGTAGTATTTAAATCGTTAAGAAAAAGTGTATTAAGTATGCCTAACATACTAGGATTTTCGGTTTCTGACAACGCATCTTGCCGTCATCTTTAAACGTTCTTCAATCGAAAAACCTCGAAATAGAACAGCTATTCCTGCGGTTTTTCTCAATCAGAACGTTTAAATCTAACGGCAATCTGCGTGTCATAATCCCGAAAACCCTAGTTTGTTAGGCATAATAATTCTTTAATTTTGCCACTGACATAACTCATGTCGGCTCGGCCTTGAGTTTGAGGTTTGATGGTAGCCATCACTTTGCCCATATCTTTAACAGAAGTCGCTTGCGTTGACTGAATAGCATCTTTAATTAACTGAGTAATTTCTGCTTCTGAAAGTTGGGCTGGCAAGTAAGATTGAATTAAGTCTAATTCAAAGCGTTCTTTTTCAATTAAATCTTGTCGATTGGCTTGCTCAAATTGGGTAATAGACTCTCGGCGTTGCTTAGCGAGTTTGTCGAGAATAACCAACATCTGTTGATCGTCTACAGGAATTCGATTATCTACTTCAAATTGTTTGACCGCTGCTAAAATCAATCGGAGGGCATTCAAGCTTGTTTGATTCTTAGCGCGCATGAAGGATTTCATATCTTCCTGCATGCGCTCCTTCAGGCTCTGCATACTTAGACGCCTCGTTTATTTCGATCAAATTGAGAAACAGGCATTTCTCGAGCTAATTTTTTTTGATAACGCTTTTTAGCAGCCGCTTTTGCACGTTTACGCTTAGAAGTAGGTGGTTCATAAGCTTCACGACGGCGTAATTCAGTTAAAATTCCAGCTTTTTCACAAGAGCGCTTGAAGCGGCGTAATGCACCTTCAGCATCTTCTTGTGGTTTGACTCTAACAGATGGCATATTATTCATTCCCCTAACATAGTTCTAAAAACGAGCGGGCGATTCTAAAGTGGTTTGAAGTGATAAGCAACCCTTATCCTTTTTGCGAGCAATGACAAAAGAACTTTTCTTTTGTAGCCCAGGTAAGCATTTTTGCCTTTTAAAATGCGCAACCTGGGATCTGAACCCCGGGTTGCGCATT
>JAFEDO010000108.1 GCA_018241565.1 Pseudomonadota bacterium | reverse complement strand
GCCAGATATGCATATGGGTATTTATGACTGGGCTATTATTTTTGATCATCAAGAAAGAAAAACTGTCTTAATTGCTCAACATAAAGATCCAAAAACAAAAGATATCATTTCATTCATTGAAAATCGTTTCATGAGTCACAAAGAATTAATTCAAGAATCATTTCAACCATTAGATCCCTTCAAGTCTAATATGGATTATTCTCAATATAATCATGCATTTCAAAAAATAAAAAAACATTTGCATTCTGGGGATTGTTATCAAATTAATCTCACGCAACGATTCTCAACAACATTAAATGAGCACAGTTGGTCAACCTATCAATATTTAAGACAAAAAAACCCAGCGCCATACTCAGCATATATTTCATTAGAAGAAGGAAGTATTTTAAGTTTTTCGCCTGAACGCTTTTTACAAGTTCGTGATCATCAAGTAGAAACAAAACCGATTAAAGGTACTCGACCTAGAAGTGCTGACCTCGATAAAGATAAAATGCTGAAAGATGAATTACAACACAGTGAAAAAGATAAAGCAGAAAATTTAATGATTGTAGATTTACTCAGAAACGACCTGGGAAAAAATTGTATTCCTGGATCCATTAAAGTTCCTAAGTTATTCAACATAGAAACTTTTACAACCGTTCATCACCTTGTAAGCACCATTACAGGAACATTACGTCCCAATAAACACAGTTTAGATTTACTCAGAGATTGTTTCCCGGGTGGCTCAATTACTGGAACTCCAAAAATTCGCGCCATGGAAATCATTGAAGAACTAGAACCCCATCGCCGTTCAGTGTACTGCGGTGCCATTGGCTATATCAGTTTTGATGGGGATATGGATACTAATATCGCCATAAGAACACTGATCCAAGATAAAGATCAACTGCACTGCTCTGCCGGCGGCGCTATCGTAGCAGATTCAGAATTGCAGTCAGAATATGGAGCATGCTTGGTGAAAATTAAAAAAATTACTGAAGCTTTAACTGTTGAGTGAATATGTCATTCTGAGTAAGCTTGTCATCCTAAGCGTCAGCGAAGGATCTCAGCAATACCACGAGATCCTTCGCTGACGCTCAGGATGACAAGCGCACTCAAGGCTACAAAAACACCTTCTCTTGATGTATTCTTGACATCCTTGTTTATAGGAGAGATGGCCGAGTGGTTGAAGGCGCACGCCTGGAAAGTGTGTGTACGCTAATCCCGTACCGAGGGTTCGAATCCCTCTCTCTCCGCCAGATCTTATTAAGTATTCATCTGCTTGAAGGAACTTAGCATTGAATCATAAATCTAATAAACTCCAGTTAGTCAAACTAGGCATCGATACTCAACACGAATTCATTATTTACATGCATGCCGATTGTTTCGTTTGTAAATCAGAAGGATTTGAGACGCAAGCACAAGTTCTGGTTTCATTTAATAACCATTCTATTGTGGCAGCATTAAATGTTGTTCACTCCAATATTTTAAAAAGTCATGAAGCAAGTTTGTCAGAAAGTGCTTGGAAAGCATTAGGAGTGAAAGAAGGTGATATTGTTAATCTATCGCATTTAGCACCTGTTACATCATTAACCTATGTGCGTTCTAAAATACATGGAAATCCACTTAAGCCAGAAGAGATCCATGAAATTATTACCGACATTGTTGCAGGCAAATACTCCAATATTCACTTATCCAGTTTTGTGACTGCCTCTGCGAGAAACAATTTAAGTATCGATGAAATTATTTCCCTCACAAAATCCATGATTGAAACTGGAAAACAACTTCACTGGGATTATCCTGTCGTAATGGATAAACACAGTGTAGGTGGCATCCCAGGAAATAGAACGACGCCCATCGTCGTCGCAATCGTTGCAGCTGCGGGACTCGTGATCCCAAAAACATCTTCTCGAGCGATTACCTCTCCCGCTGGAACTGCTGATACCGTTGAAACTATGACGACTGTTGAACTTACTATGTCGAAAATGCGCGAAGTAGTTGCCAAAGAAGGCGGTTGCATGGCATGGGGCGGCACTCTCGATATCAGTCCTGCGGATGACATTATTATTGGTGTGGAAAGAGCTTTAGATATCGATCCAGGTGGACAAATGATTGCTTCTGTACTCTCAAAGAAAGCTGCCGTCGGTGCTACTCATGTTCTTATTGATATTCCTGTAGGACCCACAGCAAAAATCCGATCGAATCAGGAATTTCTGAAACTCAAAGAATATTTTGCGCTGGTGGGTAAAGCCGTTGGTATTCATGTTCTTGTATTAAAAACAGATGGCAATCAACCGGTCGGTAAAGGGATTGGCCCCGCATTAGAAGCAAAAGATATTTTAGCGATTTTTAATAACGAAAAAGATTTTTCAATCGATTTAAAAAATAAATCGATTGAACTGGCTGGTACTATTTTAGAATTAGGACATAAAGCTTCATTAGGAAAAGGCGAGGCCTTAGCAAGAAAAATATTAGAGAGTGGTGCCGCATTTAAAAAATTTCTGGCGATTTGTGAAGCGCAAGGCGGATTTCATTTACCACCCACAGCAAAATATACGCATGATGTTGTCGCAACACAATCAGGGATCGTAACTGAAATTGATAATAGAAACTTGGCTAAAATTGCAAAATTAGCTGGTGCACCGCATGACCCTGCTGCAGGTATTGAATTTTTTGCGCGTCTTGGCACTCACGTTACTCCTGGGCAACCACTCTATCGAATCCATGCCATAGCCAAGGGAGAATTGGAATACTCTCTCGCTTATGCAAAAACTATTCCTCATGTCGTTAAGCTAGATACCAAGGAATAATATGAAAGAATCTCTCATTTTTTCTTTACCTCACGATAAATTATTGACTGCAACATTAGCGACGAAATTAAAAATAGAAATAGGTGCTGCTGAGATTCGTGATTTTCCTGATGGTGAATCTTATGTTCGCATTGATTCCAATGTACAAAATAAAACGATTTTATTAATTTGTAGTCTCGATCACCCTAACAATAAAATTCTACCTTTAGTATTTATGGCCAAAACACTCAAAGAATTAGGGGCTCATAAAATTCATTTAATATCTCCTTACTTAGCTTATATGCGTCAAGATAAACGATTTCATCCTGGGGAAGCAGTGAACTCTACCCTATTCGCTCAGCTACTCTCCGATTTTGTTGATTCTATAATGACTATCGATCCACACTTACATCGCATTCATAATCTTTCAGAAATTTTTACTATTCCCTGCGCTACATTGCATGCAAAAAAAATAATTGCCACATGGATCAGAAATCAAGTCGATGCGCCTGTTATTATTGGTCCTGATGAAGAAAGCAGACAGTGGGTAGAAGAAGTCGCTAAAGATGCTAATGCTCCTTTTATCGTTGCTGAAAAAATAAGACACGGCGATCGGGACGTCCGTGTTTCTATCCCTACATTTGATGATCTCAGTAAAACCCCTGTGCTCGTCGATGATATTATATCGACAGGCGTCAGCATGATAGAAAGCATTCAAGAATTAAAAGCGAGAGGTTTTAAAAATCCTATCTGTATAGCCGTGCATGCCTTATTTGATCAAAATGTTTATGAGCACTTACGAAACGTCGGAGCACAAGAAATTATTTCGTGTAATACGATCCCACATTTTTCTAATAAAATTGATATTTCTGATGTTATTGCTGAGGAGATCAAAAACGTCTTTTAATTATCGATGACTTGTCAAAAACCGATCTAGGCTATTGGCAAAAGCTTGAATTTCTCGTGGATGTAACTTTGCGGGACCACCGGCTATAACACCACTCCCCCTCAGTTGCTCGTTAAAATTTCGCATAGAAAGACGCTGTTTAATATTATCTTTTGAATAAAGCTCACCTCTGGGATTTAAAGCAATCCCACCTTTATCAATCACAGCATCTGCTAAGGGAATATCCGCGGTAATGACTAGATCACCTGGTTCCATCATATCTACAATTTTCTTATCTGCCACATCAAATCCAGCAGATACTTGTATTCGTTTAATGAATGGTGATTCAGGAAGGTTGATAGGTTGATTCGCTACAAGTGTCATATGAATTTTTGTGCGTTTAACTGCACGGAATAAAATCTCCTTGATAGGCTTTGGACAAGCATCCGCATCTACCCATATATGCATTCTGTCACCTTATCTGAGATATCGTTTTGGAAAAGGGGCAGTAACACTACCCCTTCTAGATCAAGAATTATTTTCTTTTCTCTTTTTTAGCGGCACGTTTTTCTTTTAAAGTCTTTGTTGCCTTTTTCTTAGTTTCTTTTTTTCTATCCTGTGATTTTGCCATGTTATTCTCCTTGTTTGATTAGGCAACGTATTGTTCGATAATACAAGATAGCTGTCAACTGTCATATTGATAACCAGATTATACAAGAGTAAAGTCTCCGCTTTTAGCGGACCTCAAGGAATACTCTCATGATTACGGCTTATCTCGCCCAAAATAATCTTGCACCTCAAATCGTTAATACTGAAAACACAGCATTACTTCAAGAAGCCGTATGGATCGATTTACTCGCTCCTACCAATATAGAAGAGGCGTTGGTTGAACAGTGCCTCGATTTAGGAATGCCGACACGTGAAGAAATGCAAGAAATCGAATTATCTAGTCGCCTTTACAGAGATAAAGATACTCTCTTCATGACAGCCATTATGATCGCACACTCAGATTCTCCTGAACCTAAACTTGATCCAGTTACTTTCGTACTAACAGAAAAAAAACTAATAACTATTCGTAATATCGAACCTCAATCTTTTCAGTTATTTGGTACTCGCTTGCAAAAATTGGAGGTAACTCATCGAACATCCAATGATCTTCTGATTGAATTATTGGATGCTACTATTGATCGTTTAGCAGATATACTAGAACTGGTTGGTAGTCGGCTAGACGACTATTCCAAAACAATTTTTCGACCTCAAACTGATGATAGTGCGGTAAAGTTGGACTATCGAAAATTAATGCAAAAACTCGGCACTAGTGGCGATCTCAATACTAAAGCTCGCGAAAGTTTGATAACCTTCAATAGATTAATTACATTCTATGCACAAACTAACGCTTCAAGAATAAATCATGAAGGGCAATTACGACTAGTCACTGCCACAAAAGATATTGCTTCACTCAGTGATCACGCTAACTTTTTATCTACTAAAGTGAATTTTTTACTAGATGCGACGTTAGGTATGATTAACATTGAACAAAATAATGCTATTAAAATATTTTCTGTTGCCGCCGTCATCTTTCTTCCACCCACATTGATTGCAAGTATTTATGGTATGAACTTCCAATTTATGCCAGCTCTGGCGTGGAAATCAGGATACTTAATTACACTCGGCTCAATGCTACTCTCCTCCTGGTTGCCTTATAAATATTTTAAGTATCGAAAGTGGTTGTAACGTATTAGAAAAAAGAAGCAATGGGGTCAGCCCCTATTGCTTCTGGTTGATGATTCCATAAGAACATCTATACTCCAGAACCCAATCAAAACTAGTTTCACTACACACACTCATATGGAGATATTCATGAAATTCAAAAAAACATTGTCCCTTATTCTAATGACAGCTAGCTTAGGGATTTCATCAGAGGTCTTCAGTGAGCAACTAATAGGTTGCAAGCAATTGATGGATAAATCGAACAACATATATAAAACCGCTGTATTCACGTATTACCAAGGTTTCGGACATCAAATGAATGGTGCGAGTATTGCGAGTTGCAGTGAAGAAACCAACCACCAACTAACCGTAAGCATAAAAATTGGTGACAAAGTAAATCCTCTGCCATGGGCAATAACCATAACAAAAGAAGGCGTTGTTAGCCCACCCCTCTCTGCCCCAGTGCATTGAAAATTAGAAAGTACCTCGATTAATATACTCATCCAGTCATCAAGGAAAATACGATGCTACAATTGCTTTGGAAAATAAAAAATAAGCTTTTACAGTTGTTTTCATTTAAGACAGTAGGTGCAAGAGCACTATTAATTCAAGAAGAGAAAATTTTATTGGTCAAACACACCTATCATAGGCACTGGTATATCGTGGGAGGAACCGTCGATAAAGGTGAATCTACCCTAGAAACACTAAGACGTGAATTACAAGAAGAAGTTGGTGCTATCTTACTAGAAACTCCTCAATTACTGGGTGTGTATCATAATACTTATGAAAAACGAGATGACTATGTGGCCGTCTATGTTGCGAAACATTTTAAAATTGAAACTCAAGAAAAACTATCTCCCGAAATTGCCGAGATAAAATGGTTTCTGTTAAATGCCCTCCCTACTGATATTTCTCCTGGGAGTCAACGAAGAATTACTGAATATCTTGAAATGAAAATACCGAGTGACAAATGGTAAATAACTAAAGAAAGCAATAGGGTCAGACCGACCCTATTGCTTTTTATAATCTTTGCAAAACCTTACCCATTTCAATATCCCTAGGATCAGTTTCATAACCATCGGGATCATTGAATGGCATTTGGATATATCCCCGCACATTATAAAATTGAAACGCGTTTGGTGATGATTGCGTGTGTATTGTCTTCATACCTTGTTGTAACAGCCAGCGTTCACAGAGTTTTAAAAATTGACTGCCAAAACCTTCTCCACGATAAGATTCATCAATAACAATGATTCTCAAAGCAGCACGATGATTAGGCCACAATTGAATATGCGCATATCCAATAATTGTATGTCCTTTGTAAAGAACCAGATGAATATGATCTTTGTGTTCAAAAGTCCAAGTATAGGGATCTAAAGTTGAAGCTGGATCAAAAAAATATTTTTGACGAAAATTTCTTATAGTTTCCCATTCACGATTTGTTAATGCTTGCACGATTCGTAACCCGTTCGCTCCCGCTTTCGTATCGATATCAGCAACAAAAGTTTCTTTGCCAAAAACATAACTGAGAAGGTCATTAGGATACTTTTCAGCAAGTTCTATTTTCAATTTTGCATACGCTTTACGATCATTCTCATGAGTTCGCATCCAGTCTCGAAATTTTACGTGCCGTTCAATTTCAGGATTACCCTCTTCATAAATATGAATATTATAGGCATTTCCATTTTCAGTTTTTTGAAAAAAACGCCTGAACAACATGCCATTTTCACCCTTTGCTTGATACCCATGTTGTTCCATCGCGCTTGCCATCTGATCAACAACCATAATGTCTTTCACAACAGGAATCATATCTATAATGGGTTTAGCTGGAAGATCGGGGACCGAAGTTGATCCAATGTGATGAATACACAGGCAATTATCGCCTAAGATTTTTTTAATAAGCCCAGCTTCTTTTGAAAAAATCAATGGCCAATCTGGATTGTAGGGAATAATTTTAACAATTCTAGTCACGATGATTCATCCAATTTCTTTATGCTTCGCGAAGCAATCGAGTCTAACGTCATTGCTTTTTTTAAGAAAATAATTCTTGATACTGCTCTGCTAATTTATATTTCCGGCCTTTTTTGGAAATATCAACGACTTCTAAAAATCCTTTCTCAACCCATCGTTTACAATGTCCGGATGAAGTTCTGGGTTTAAATTGAAAAAGTTTTCCTATTTGGCTTGAAGTAATCAATTCATGTTTTTCAAATAACTTCAGTACTTTTCTTTGTTTTAAATCTAACGTTCGTAATTGCTTTTGAGTTTTATTTTTACTCGTCTTTGAATCACTGACTCCACCGAATTGCAGAAGAACATTCTCAAATGACTGCATCATACCTTCTATAAAATATTCTAACCAAGGAGTCATATTCACGACGGCTCTACCCAAATAGTAATTATGCGAATCTCCTAAATGTAGTGCTCTATAATAAGCTTTCACATCTTTCGCATAATGTTCTTCTAATACAACAAGCCCGTTTAAATCATATCCGCTTAAATACAAAATTAATGCCGTTAATAAGCGAGCTGTACGGCCATTTCCGTTTCGATAAGGGTGAATCGCTGTAAATTGATAATGCGCAATACCTGCCACTAAAGGAGATAAGATTGTCGGATAACTTTTAATCCAACTGAATAAAGCATGGATAAGATTGGGTATATCTTTTGCTTCTGGTGGAACATAAACAACCGTTTGAGTGGTTGTATTCCGTATCGCTATTTCTCCACTCCGATAAGAAGTGGGTTGAATGGGTGACACACTGTTCGACATAAGACAAGCATTTAAAGTTTGAATCATTGATTCTGAAATAGAGCGCCCCTCTGAAGCCCAGGTTTCAATCTGAGAAATTGCAGCATTATATGCACGCACTTCAGAAACTTCTTTAGCGCGATCAATAAAATCATTTTCAGTATTTAACGCTACATTCACTTCTGCTAATGTCATGTGATGTCCATCTAATGCCGTAGAATAATGAATGGTATTAAAACGTGCAGATTCTTGTGAAGATTTTAAAAGCGTGGGCGTAATGGAAAGAGAGTGAAACTGCGTTTTAATAGCCTCAATTCTCATCAGAGATTCCGCAATCTTGGGGGTAATCGTATAATTGGGCGTATATTTTATCGGCATGGTATGCGAACCTTATCAGCATTATAATGCGCGCTCATTATGTCGAAAAATTTGGATAAAGCAAGGAAGTTGTAGGTTAAATGCTCTGACCCTATTCATAAATAACAAAATAATTGTAACTACCCGGTAAAACTATTATCTTTCCGAGTTTGTTATTTCGAATGCATTTGTCATCCTGAGCGTCAGCGAAGGATCTCAAGGTTAACACAGAGATCCTTCGCTCGCTGACGCTCAAGATGACAATTTTTAAACCAGAGGTATTAAAGTTATTTATGACAACAACCATTCGTTCCATCGACCAAGCCATTGCAGAAGATAAACTCATTTTATTGGCCGACCCACGTATCACTGCTATCCCTATTTATGAAAATAATGAACCGATGATTGAATTAAAAAACCAAACTGAAATAGCGTATGGACCTTCTCCTGAAATTGAAAACAATACTTGCTACACCAAAATTCGAAAAACGGTTTATGAAAAACTCATAGAAGCACAAAAACTTTTGCCTCAAGATATGAAATTTTGTTTGTACGAAGGGTGGCGCAGCTTTGAATTACAAAAAGAATTATATGAACATCGCTATGCTTTAATTGCCAAAGAACATCCCCATTGGTCACATGAAGAAATTTTTAAAGAAAATACCAAAATGGTTTCACCGGTCATTCTTTTAAATGGAGAAAAAAATATTCCTCCACATGCAACTGGTGCTGCAGTTGATATTTATTTAACGGATAATCATGGCAACATTCTCGACATGGGCATACTCGCGAAAGATTGGATGCAAGATGTGGATGGACTTCTCTCTTACACGCATTCCGATCAAATTTCTGCAACCGCTCAAAAAAATCGTGAAATCATGTCCAATGTGTTAAGTGCTGTGGGATTCGTCAATTATCCTACCGAATATTGGCATTGGTCATATGGTGATAGATACTGGGCGTATCACACAAAGCATTCTCATGCATTTTATGGACCAATCACTCAAAACCCAGAAATTATTACTTATGAAGAATTTGAAAAAGTGGAAATCCGATCAGGCACGATTATTAAAGCAGAACCTTTTGAACGCGCTCGAAAACCGGCTTATAAAGTTTGGGTAGACTTTGGGCCTATTTATGGGATTAAACAAACCTCAGCTCAAGTAACTAAACACTACAGCCCAGAATCACTGATTGGAAAACAAATCGCTGGTTGCATTAATCTCGGTAAAAAAAATATTGCCGGATTTCAATCAGAGTTTCTGCTACTTGGGTTTTCAGATGATAACGGCAATATTTGCCTTATCACACCCGATCCCAAAGTATCAAACGGCCAAAAGCTTCATTAGCAAATTTCACCCTTTTCGCACTGATTCTTGCTTCACTGTACAAAGGGAAGATACCGCTTAATCGTTATGTTGTATTTATCCGTGTGAAGAGGGCCAGTACATGCTGGCAAAGATTGCCCCGCCACTGGTCCAGACAAAGCGCCTCCCTCCTGAGAAGCTTGTTTGCAAGGAACAGCCATTAAGATAACGCTCGCACATTTATGACCTTTACCATTACTTCCGAAATCCCCACTACGACACACCACGGTGAACTTCAAATCCTCAGAATTGGAACCTATGGGCTGACAGTCTTCCACTGTTTGGGTCCCCCCATACGTTTCAGATAGATTCTGCTCGATTTCCACGCTCAGGTGGCTTTTCGTATTCTTAAACGTTTCACAAGTTGCAGATGCACTCCCGGAAACAGCAGCAAATGCCCCTGCTGTAGCCCCTAAGCACCCCATTATCCCAATAGCTAAGCATGTTTTTTTAAATCTCATGAGAATCTCCTAAAAAGTTTCGAAAACCCTGACTCAAACCCAAGCATAAACCTCAGTATAGTGGCCCCTATGAAATCATCCACTGATTCAATCCCATTAATTTTTTTAAATCACCTTTTTACCGTTCTCGCAATGATTCTTGTTTTGCTTTAATGAGTGGCTTCAAAATATATTGCATCACCGTTTTCTTACCCGTCATGATGTGTACGGTTGCATTCATCCCAGGCATGATGGGTAACTTATGCTTTTCATTTCCAAGATAACTTTTTTGCGTGCGGACATTCACTAAATAATAATTCGCAATATCTTTATCTGCAGCTGGATTTGCTTTTGTATCTTCGATCGTATCCGCACTAATATATTCTACTTTTCCAGGCAAACTCCCATAAATAGAATAATCATAGGCAGTAATTTTGACCGTAGCATCTTGTCCTAATTGAATAAAAGCAATTTCTGATGGTTTTACCTTTGCTTGAATTAATAAACTATCTTCAATAGGCACAATTTCCATAATAATTTGACCCGTTTGAACTACTGCACCAATAGTGTGAATATAGATTTTTTTGACTATGCCATTGACTGGAGAATTGATGGTTGTACGTTGCATTTTATCTTGTAATGAAGTTAATGATTCGGTGATAACCGCTTGATCTGCTTTACGTTGATTGAGCTCAGTCAACGCCTCTTGACGATATTTGTCTTGAAGCTCGAGCATTTTATCTTGAATTTCGTTAGCTACACGTTGTGCCTTATAGTAATCAATCTTAGGAACAACGCCTGACTTAACCAATGGCTCATAAATTTTCATTTCTTTCGTCGCTAGTTCATGATTTTGAGTCAAAACACTTAATTCTTTGGTTAACGCTTCTTTACGGGCTTGAAATAATTTCGTCTCCGTTGCAATTAAATCAGCATGCGTTTGTTGTAAATCCAATGGAAAAATGACTTCATCCAATCCTTGAGTTTCTGCTGAAAGACGAGTAATCGTCGCTTCTAATGCAAAATATTTTTCTCGGGCTTGAGCATAATCTGATTTGTAGCGCGTATCATCGAATCTCAGTAGCTTTTGATTATTTTTAACAGTAGTACCTTCTTCAACATCAATCGATGCAATAATTCCACCATCTAAACTTTGAATTACTTTTACTTCTGAAGAAGGTATCACTTTTCCTTCTCCCACTGTGACTTGATCAATAGGCGCAAAGTAAGCCCACACCAATCCAACGACGATCAAAGCAAGAATAGAATATAAAATCATGCCAGCAAGCGGTGTTGTTTTTGTCATTAATGCGGCTTTGCTATCTGATATAAAATCTGTTTCTTCCTTTTGTATCTCAGGAAATAATCGAAATGGTTTTTTATGAGAATTTTTATATTCCGTTGTTTCAGATAAACGATCTAGGAGTTCACTTCGCCATTTTCGTAATGCTTCCCATCGCATCAAAAATCTTTCCCGGATTTTTTTAAAGAAATTCATGACCAACGCGCTCCCTGTACAGTTTTAGCAGGAGCCGTAGCAGCCGGCGCTGGCGATGCAAATCGCTTTAATACTTCTTCTTTAGGACCATCCATAATAATTTTTCCATGGTCCAAAACGATAATGCGGTCTACTAAAGTGAGTAAAGAAAGACGATGCGTAATTAACAATAATGTTTTATCCGTTAAGTATTGTTTTAATCGTCCAATTAATTCTTGTTCTGAGCGATCATCCATCGCACTGGTCGGTTCATCGAGTAATAAAATACTAGGGTTACTGACGACTGCTCGAGCGATTGTCACAGATTGTCGTTGTCCACCTGAAAAAGTTTCTCCACGCTCTCCGACTGGCATATCAAAACCCAAAGGATGTCGATTAACCACTTGATCAAGACCCGCAATTTGCGCTGCTTGCAATATAGCTGCATCAGTAGCCCAAGGTTTTCCCATCACAATATTGTCACGAAGCGTCCCTGAAAATAGAATACTTTCTTGTGGCACGTAAGCAATATTATGTCTGATATCTACGGGATCCATTTGTTTTTCATCGATACCATCTAAATAAATTAATCCTTTTTGCGGTTGATACAAATTGAGCAATAACTTTTGTAATGTTGTTTTTCCTGATCCTATGCGACCCATAATTGCAATACGTTCACCCGCTTTTATTTTAAAATTTAAATTATCCAACGCTAACCCATTTTGATCAGGATATTGAAAACTGATATTTGAAAACTCGATTTCACCCGATAATTTTCCATGATGGATGTATCGTTTACCTTGAGGATGTTCATTCGGTAATGCCATCATGGTGTTTAAACCTTTCAAAGCAATTTTTGCTTGTTGATAACGCGTGAGCATTCCCGTTAATTGTCCCAATGGAGCGAGAGAGCGACCCGACAATATAGTACAAGCAATCAATCCGCCTAACGTGAGTTCATGCGCTTCAATCAAATAAACACCCACCACGACGGTAGCTACATAAGTAATTTGTTGAACGTAATAAGCAAAATTAGTCACAAGCGCAGATAGAAAACGTGACTTTAAACCAAGTCCACCGGTATGCCCCACTTGTTGTTCCCATTTTCTTTGCAGTAAGCCTTCTGCCACTAAAGTTTTTACCGTTTCTAATCCTGAAATACTTTCCACTAATATCGCATTTTTTTGTGCCATGCCGTGCAGTGCTTGTTGTACAACTTTACGTAAGGGAATTTCTAGCAACCAAGCTGCACCTAAAATAGTGGGGACACCAATTAATGGGACTAAGACAACTACTCCACCAACGTACCAAATAAGTAGTAAAAATAAAATTAAAAATGGCAAATCAATCAATGTTACAAAAGTAGCGGATGTAAAAAATTCTCGAACGCTTTCAAATTCACGAAGATTATTTACAAATGCACCCACAGAACGAGGTTTATGAATAAGCTGTAAATCTAGAATTTGTCGAAACAAATACCCCGCCATTAAGGTATCCGCTTTTTTTCCGCAAACATCAATTAAATAGCCCCGCAAAATTCGTAAAGTCACATCGAAAGTAAAGATAATTAAAACACCAATACTCAAGACCCACAGCGTTAAAGTGGCATTGTTAGGGACCACACGATCATAAACATTCATCACAAACAAAGGACTGACTAATGAAAATATATTCACGAATAAAGCCGCTAAAGCAACTTCTCCATAATTTCGTCGATACTTCCAGAGTGTTCCCCAAAACCATTCTTTGGGGCGTTCTGTTTTTTCTTCGTCATTTTGTTCGCGTTGAAATACTGGTTGAATGAAAATCACATATCCTGTGTAAAGTTCTTTAATTTCAGTCTGAGGCTTTCGGATAATACCCCCTGTGTTCTGAGACAGGGTCACTTCGACAGTGCCATCATCGTGAATTTTATGCAGAATACAGGCTTGTTTATCATGGAGTATCAGTACGACTGGTAAAACGAGTTTTGAAATTTTATCAAAGGGACGTGCAACGATACGAGCTGCCAATCCTGCACGCTCTGCAGCGCGCACAAATAGTTGCGGTGTTAAAACACTGCCCGTCAACGGCAACCCCGCACGAAGAGATTCTCGCGAGTACGGTCTATCAAAGAATTGCGTCAAAGCAACTAGACACTCAAGCAAAGGATCATCATTTTCAAACATATCATCCACTTTATTATTCTTATCATCCATACGAGACCCTTATTGTGAAAAATAGTCATATCATAAAAACACTCAAACCCTCAAAAACACACCATTAAGGTGCAAGTGCCTTTTGTGCAATTCCAGGTGTTGCCCCTGCTTGAGATCCTGTTGTAGTCTGAGTACCAGCCAAATCATCAATTATCGAGATTGTAGCTTGATTTAACAGACTATCCACTTGATAACTCTGGCTACTCGCTAATGACAAAGTAATGCTTTCGGATCCTCCTATTATTCCCAGGTTAATCGGCGAAATATCAATATTCGCACTCGTTTGCCCGTGAAGGATAACCACACTGGTGCCTATATCGCTATAAGCAACACCATCCACCGCTGTACCACTCGTTACAAAGTTAACGGTGAGATCGTTTGCAAGAGCTGGGCCTTCAAGGTTCACACTGAATGAGCCATGTGTGCCCGATTCAGTAGCGTCGGTCCCGGGTAAGATATCTACGGTAGGTAATGCGGGGCCAGTAGCTCCGGTGCCAACAGCACCGCCAGTAGCACCGGTGCCAGTAGCGCCAGTACCACTGGAACCGCCAGTACCCCCAGTGCCTGCTGTTTGACTAGCTACTTCGGTAATACTTCCCACAGCTGAAAGGCTATTGATAACACCATCATTTGCTATGTAGCTAAAATTCAAGTTTTCTGTTTGTCCTGAG
>JAFEDO010000107.1 GCA_018241565.1 Pseudomonadota bacterium | reverse complement strand
TTTCTTCTACGTAGGATTCACTCAAATTTTATCGATGGGTCGTCGCAATAAAATGACGGGTACTTCTGAACAATTCCAATATATTTTACGTGACGAATCCATGCATATGAATTTTGGTATCGATGTGATTAACCAAATCAAAATTGAAAACCCAGAAACATGGACTCCGCAATTCCAACAAGAAATGATTAGCATCATTAAAGGTGGTGTAGAGTTAGAATATCAATACGCAGTCGACACAATGCCAACAGGTATCTTAGGATTAAACGCTGAAATGTTTAAAGACTATATATACTTCATTGCCAATCGCCGTCTCGCTCAAATCGGTCTCCCAGAACAATATCCTGGTGCAAAAAACCCATTCCCTTGGATGAGTGAAATGATGGATTTGAAAAAAGAGAAAAACTTCTTTGAAACCCGCGTTATCGAGTATCAAGCGGGCGGTACATTGAGTTGGGATGATTAACCCTACTAACAGCTTTTTAAGAGCCTTGATGCGCTCTGCATTGAGGCTTTTGGCCGCCTTCTCTCTTAATTTAACTTGTCTAAGCATACCTCTCGAAATTGCCTACTAAATCACTTTTGCTTCAAACGATGTTATAAAATTGACCGATCAATCTGATGTGTATTATAATACACATCAGGAGGTGTATTATGAGGACTAATATCGTACTTGATGAGGCGATTATGAAAGAAGCTTTTAAGTATACAAATATTTCTACAAAACGTGAGCTTGTAGATCTAGCGCTTCGTGAGTTTATTGAAAATCATAAACGCCGGGACATCGCTGACTTACGTGGAAAAGTTAAATTAAGAAAGGATTATAACTACAAAAAACTTCGCGAAAAAAGTGAGTAACTCATGTATTTAATTGATACCTCTATCTGGATTGATTACCTTCGAGAAGAAAACAATCCCTGCATTCAATATTTCACAAATATTCTCGATCAGAAATTACCATTTGGAATTACAGGAATCATTTATCAAGAAGTATTACAGGGCGCAGCTTCAGAAAAAGACTTTAATCAACTCGTTAATTACTTAAATACTCAACGTTTTTATCATCTACGGGATCCTATTGTCAGTTATCAAGCTGCTGCACAATTATATTTTGAATGTCGAAAAAAAGGGATAACAATACGCAGTACGATAGATTGTTTGGTTGCTCAAGTTGCCATTGAACACGATTTAATATTATTGCACAATGATAAGGACTATATTCAACTTAAAAAAGTCATACCAAAATTGAAGTTAATCAATTAAATTATCACCGTAATGAGCATGTAGATTGATGCATACCTTCCTCAAAATTTCTTCATTCTTAACAACCCTTAATTTTTCATCGGTATTTTCATATCTTAAAATCTTTAGCCATCACACATAAATTGTCCTTCTGCAGAGGGACAATTTATCCAAAATATGTCCTCTCTCGAAGGGACATCTTAACGTTGTGGTATCCATATATGGGCCATCTACTAGGGCTATAAGAAAGTTCATTTTTATACATTTTTTCCAAAATACGCACCAATAGCTCATTTTTTAGTCTAATATCATGAATAGGTAACATTTTTGGAGTTTATGATGAAATTCTCGAAAGCAGCTTATCCAATTAATCTTGAAGCTTGCATGGTAGGGCTTGAGGAATATATCAGTAAACATAAATCTCTAGGAGAGCGAGAATCTGCATATGCTCAATTGGGTGCTCTGCTACGAGATAACAACAGTAAAATAAATGATGTACTGGTACAGGCGGTAACATCGCATTTACAGGCAACTCCGGATGAAGATACAAATAATGACGAAAAAAAAGTAGCCACTGAAGCACTAGCTCTAGTAATTTTAAAACCATTCCTAGATAAAAATACTTTTGAAACAATAAAAAATAAATTCTTAAATCAAGAATCTATCGCGGAAATTTCTATAAAACAAGCTGATATTGAACTTAAGCCTCATCATCTCATCGCGTTACAAGCACTTTTTAAAAGTATCACACTAGAAAATTTATCTCTTAGTGCAAACACTGTAAAAACTCTTGCATGGATTATTGAAAAAAATAATCCCTCACTAAAGATACTCGTACTCAAAATTCGTAATATCAATGCTTTGGATTTAACAAGTTTTTCTGATGCTCTTAAAAAAAACACTCAATTAGAAACTCTCCATATTGAAAATATGGCATTCGCTGAGCAGATAGGAAAAGATTTTACCCAAGAAAATATGATTGCTATTGCAAAAAGCTTGGCGAGTAATACGGGTTTAAACAGTATCAATGTACAGTCACGTGAGATATTAGAAGATGATTTTTATGAGCCAATAAAAAAAGCATTAGCTGATATATTTGTTGAGAATTCCACTATTCAAAACGTGAAATTTGACGATATTGAAATGAAACGGCAACATACCATGAAGCCTAGGTAGCATTGATGCGGTTTTTACATCAAAGCTACGATTATCTACCAACAAACTTCGCGATTTCTTCCAACACTTGTCGAGTCGCTTGATTCGCAGCGACAACGCCACCATAAGGATTATTGCTTGGTGCACTGACGGTCGCAGAAAAGATTTGGCTTTTGATCACCGTATTCGTTTTATTATTCACTAATTCTGCTCTGACAGTGAGATCGACTTGGCTAGGTTTTTGAATAAAATTCTGTTGCAACATGAGCACCTGAGTATCTAAACGAAGATCGGTTAATCCAACGAATGGTGCTGAAACAACCGCATGAAATCTTCCCGTATTTTGTATACTACGTACGAGTAATGGTAATAACATATCCGATGGTGCTGCAACCCATCGATGATTCGCAAAACTCTTTAATTCATAAGGTTTTTCAACATAAATCATTCGAGAAGATTGATAAGCAGGGCTTGCCGTTGGAATGGAAACTAACATACTTTCGTGGGTTCTTGCATGAGAGAATTTTAATTCACTCACACTATTTAATGTGTAGGTAGAAACAGATGGCACATGCACAGGTTGCAAAGAGCATGCACTCAATAACATGCTAATGCCTATTAAAATAAGATTTCGAAAAGAAACAATATTCATTATTTTTCCCCAGGACCTGGTTGTGCAGGTTCTTTTCCACGAATGACCATAGATGGATTTCTTTCTAATTCTTCGGATAATTGTTTAAAACTATTGGCAACACCCGTCATTTGATTAATCAATACCACTAAGTTTGGCACCGCTTGTTGTGTAATTGATTGAATCGCAGTTCTCGCATCTTTCATCGTTAAGCTCACTTCCGTTCCTGCTTTTGAAACACTTTCTGCCATTTCATAAGCCGCTGCAACCGTTGTTTCAAGTTGTTGAGAAATTTTAGGGAAACGTTCACTCGCTTCAGAGGTATTTTTTAAAATGCGATCCATTTGTTTGGTATTATCAGAAAGTACTTTCGTCACTTCCTGAATATTCACCAAACTTCCTTTAAATGCTTTAATACTATCTTCACTTAACGCGTCATTCAGTCGAGTAACCACTGTATCAACATCTGTGGCCACTTGTTTGAGTACTGCATCTAAGCGTAAAAGCAATGAAGGTTGGTAAGTAATGACTGGATACCGCTCTCCAGGTTTTTTTGTTAAGAGCGGTGCTGACGGTGTTTGAGCCGACAAACTCACATAAGCCAACCCTGTAATTCCTTGTATAGTCATTGTAGCTACGGTACTTGTGGTAATAGATACCGATTGCAGAACTTTCACCGTCACGATGACTTGTTTGAGATTTTTAGAATTAATTTCGATATCACTCACATAACCTGCTTCAACACCATTGAATTTCACAGGAGATTGCACGGTTAATCCAGAAACAGATTCATTCATGTAGATGCTATAGGTATTGTAAGCACTTCCATGGTAACTACCGGTTAACCAAAAACCAAATATGGTTAAGGCTATGGTTAGAATCACCACGAATAATCCAACGATTGTGTAATTGACTTTTGGATCCACTTTTTGTCCTTGTTTCACTAGCTTGTCATTCTGAAGTGTACACTGCATCATCCTGATGCGTCAGTTGTGTCATCCTGAGCGCCAGCGAAGGATCTCAGCGTTAACCCGAGATCCTTCGCTGGCGCTCAGGATGACACAACTCACATACATCATTCATATTCTTTCAATCTTCCCCGAGGCCCTTTAAAAAACTCTTGGATCTCCGGATGCGGGTGTTTTACTAACTCTCGCATAGGCAATGCAGCCAACACTTGCCCTTCACCCAAAAACAATACTCTATCGGTGACTTGCCACAAAGTATCCACATCATGGGTCACAATCACCATGGTCAGCCCCAAAGTTTGGCGTAAATATAAAATCAATTGATCAAATCCACTAGCACTTTTTGGATCTAAGCCTGATGTTGGTTCATCTAAAAACAAAACTTCAGGATCTAGGGCGATCGCTCGAGCCAAAGCTGCCCTCTTTAACATACCTCCGCTCAACTCAGCTGGATACTTATTGGCCGCATCGCTCGGCAATCCTGCTAATACTATTTTCAACAGAGCAATTTCTTTTTGTAGCGCATGTGATAAATCAGTCATTTCATTCAGAGGAAACATCACATTCTGCAAAACCGTCAACCCACTGAATAAAGCACCTTGCTGAAAAGTTACTCCACATCGTCTTCGAACTGCACTAATATCCGCTTCGCTACAATGCAAAATATCAATATCAAACATCCGAATCTTTCCTGCGGTTGGTCTTAATAACATGAGCAAACATCGTAATATCGTTGTTTTTCCGCTGCCACTACCACCCACAATCGCAACCGTTTCTCCTTTGTTAATCACAAAATTAACATCTGAATGAACGGATTGCCCACCCAATACATTTTTTAATTGTTCGACTTGAATCAATGGCATGCTCGTTATAATCCTTGCCAACTGTATAAGACAGAAAAAAATGCGTCTGTAATAATAATCAAAAAGATAGATTGCACCACACTTCGTGTCGTTTGTGAGCCTACGCTATCTGCACTGTATGCCACTTGAAATCCCTGAAAACATCCGACTTGTGCAATCAATACAGCAAATACCGGTGTTTTAATTAATCCTAATGTATAAGTTTTTAATGGCACGACTTCTTGAAATCGTTTTAGGAAATCCATATAAGAAATATCTAGCATGTGATTTGCCATAAACATACAACCCATAATACCAAACGCATCTGCCCAAACTGTTAGTAAAGGTATCGCAACCAACAAACCAAATATTCGTGGCAACACTAAGCGCTCAACAGGAGATAATCCAAAAGTTCTGAGCGCATCAATTTCTTCATTGATTTTCATGATGCCAATTTGTGCGGTAAAAGCCGATCCTGTTCGACCCGCCACAATAATCGCGGTAATTAAAGGACCGAATTCTCGTAAAATCGCTAACCCAGAAAAATCGACAATATACGCATTCGCACTATAGTCTCGGAGCTGCAAACCCATTTGGTAAGCTAATACAATCCCAATTAAAAATGATAATAATCCAATAATAGGAAGCGCTTTGCAGCCAGTTTCTTCGATCATTTTTAAGATTGAATTCCACTGAATATTTTTAGGTTTAAACCATTGTTTGAATGTAGCCAAGGCGAGACCAATAAAAGAATGGAATTCAAGGAAATGTAATACTTTCTGAACAAACTCCCGACCAATGAATGGTAATAACGGCGGCGATTGAGGATGTTCTGGCACACGTATATGAGAACTTTGAGCTTCGATGCGATCGAGTAATAATTGATGGGTAGGATTTAAACCTTGCACTTCAAAAGAATAATTAAATGCCTTTAACTGAGAGAAATAGCGATGCATCATCCAAGCACCAGCCGTATCTAATTTTTCAATGCTGCTGGCATCGACCATGAAAGATGTATGACGTGGGAAAGATAATTTATCTAGTGTAGCTGGTAATTTTCCGAGTGTCGTACAAAGCCAATCGCCCATCAAACGGAGGCAAGATTGTTCACGTTCCCATGTGATATTCGCTGATCTGGCCATATGATTTTTTTGTTGTTTTTAGGAGGGGCTATCCTAACAAACTCATCAGGAATTAGCACTCTTTACGTAGCCATTTAAGGATTGTATCAAACTTACCATTCTGCGTGAACAGTGTCATCCTGAGCGTCAGCGAAGGATCTCAGCGTTAACCTTGAGATCCTTCGCTGACGCTCAGGATGACACTGTCCACGCTCAAGATGACACTGTTCACGCTCAGGATGACACTGTCCACGCTCAAGATGACACTGTTCACGCTCAGGATGACACTGTTCACGCTCGGGATGACACTGTTCACGCTCAGGATGACACTGCTCACGCTCAGGATGACAAGCGAAGATATTCAAACACGGCTCGTAAAGCCATAGCCTCACCACCTTCTGGGCGACCCGGGCGAGTTCGAACGTTCCAAGCCATCAAGTCCAAATGTGCCCAAGGAATATCAGGATTGATGAAATCTTGTAAAAATAAAGCGGCTGTAATCGCTCCTGCGTAAGAACTAGAGCCTGAGTTACTGATATTTGCCAATGGCGAGTCAATCAATTCACGATAAGGAGCAAATAACGGCATTCGCCACAGGGGATCCTGAGTCTTAGCAGAATAGGTCAGTAAATCCGTCGCCAATTTTTCTTGGTTACAAAATAACGCGGGTAAATCAGTCCCGAGGGCCACACGAGCAGCGCCTGTTAATGTCGCAAAATCGATAATCAAATCTGGATTTTCTTCACAGGCGGCAGTTAAAGCATCTGACAAAATCACTCGACCTTCTGCATCTGTATTTCCAATTTCAACTGAAATACCTTTACGCGTAGGAATAATATCTCCTGGACGATATGCATTGCCTGAGATCGAATTTTCAACCAATGGTATTAACACACGTAATTGTATGGGCAATTGAAATGCCATGATCAATTTCGCTAATCCTAAAACATGCGCTGCACCACCCATATCTTTTTTCATTAAATTCATACCAGAATTTAATTTGATATTTAATCCACCCGTATCAAAGCAAACGCCTTTACCAACCAGTGTCACTTTGCGCGCGTGTGAAGAACCCCAACGTAATTCTACTAAACGAGGCGCACGAGTACTCGCACGACCAACCGCGTGAATGGCTGGATAATTTTGTTTTAATAAATCATCACCCACAATTTCTCGAAAATTTGCTTTGAATTGTTTAGCAAGATTCTTGGCTTCTTTTGCTAATTCTTCTGGGCCCATATTTTCTGTTGGCGTATTAATTAAATCTCGGATCCAATAAATCGTATTAACAAAATGATCGACACTGACTGCGTCACAAGTTTTTGGTAAATACAATGTCGCAATCTTTTTTTCACTTTTTTTATAGCGCTGAAAAATGTAGGCATTTAATCCCCAAGCAATAGCTGCTGAATTGATATCTATTGCACTTCCATCTATCGTGTAATTCCCAAGCGGTAATCTCGTAGATAAATCTGCTAATGCCCAAAAATCTTCTCGGCTTTTTACGCTGATTAATACGCGTTGTAACTGCCCTTCCACACTCGGCAATAATGCTAAAGATCCAGGTTCTCCTGAATAAGAAAGACTGTTCAACCAATTTTGAATAGAGAGTGACTGCTCTTTTAACCAATCACGATATTGTTCGGGTAACAATATCGTGATTGGGATTAATGCATTTGCTTCTGTCGTGTAACAACTTAACATATTAACCACCTAAAACTTCTCTGGCTGGAAAATAAGGTTTATCTAACGCTTCTGAAACCGCTTTGTAAGTAAATTTTCCGCGATACACATTTAATCCATTTAAAAAGTGTTCATCATCGAGCAATGCTTTTTTATATCCTTTATTTGCTAACGCAATCGTGAAAGGTAAGGTTGCATTATTTAATGCGAATGTAGACGTTCTTGCTACGGCACCTGGCATATTCACCACACAGTAATGAATAACACCTTCTTCAACATAGGTTGGATTATGGTGTGACGTTGGACGACTGGTTTCAAAACATCCGCCTTGATCAATAGAAATATCGACGATAACACTACCGGGTTGCATATTGCGAACCATGGAACGAGTCACCAATCTAGGTGCTGCAGCACCAGGAACTAACACAGCACCAACCACTAAATCTGCTTCTGCCACATATTTTTCTAAAGCGCCCGTTGTTGCATAAATCGTATTGAGTTTAGATCCATAAGTGATCGTTAATTGTCGTAATCGTTCTAATGATTTATCTAATACGGTCACACGTGCATGCATACCCGTTGCCATACGAATTGCATTTGAACCTGCAATTCCACCCCCAATAACAACCACATGACCTGGTGCTACACCCGGTACACCACCGAGCAGAACACCTCGTCCACCGGAGGCTTTTTCTAAGCAATGCGCACCTGCTTGAATAGACATACGACCAGCAACTTGGCTCATCGGTCTTAATAAAGGTAAACCACCGGATGATTCAGTCACTGTTTCATAAGCGATAGCGACACAGTTTGATTCAGCTAACAATCGTGCTTGCTCAGGATCTGGTGCTAAATGCAAATAAGCAAATAACACATGCTTTTCAGTTAACATTCTGCATTCTTCTGGTTGAGGTTCTTTTACTTTGACAATCAATTCGGCTGCATCAAAAACTTCTTTAGCTGTTTTTAAAATTTTTGCGCCCGCTTTTTCGTAATCTTTATCAGTAATACCAATCCCTGCACCTGCATCACTTTGCACGAAGATTTCATGTCCATAATGTTTTAATTCGCGAACACTATTGTCGGTTAATCCTACTCTATTTTCATGGCTTTTTATTTCTTTTGGTACACCGATTAACATACTTCACCTCTTGTTGTTTAAAAATTTGTGTTGTGTCATCCTGAGCGCCAGCGAAGGATCTCAGCGTTAACATTGAGATCCTTCGCTGACGCTCAGGATGACAAGCTCGCTCAGGATAACACTCTTGTTCGGACGCGACTCAAATGACTTTCTTCAACTCTTCCGTCAACTCCGGAATAATTTTAAAAAGATCTCCCACCAATCCATAATTCGCAATTTTAAAAATGGGGGCATCAGGATCTTTATTAATTGCCACGATCACTTTACTCGCTTTCATGCCCGCAATATGTTGAATTGCACCTGAAATACCAATCGCAATATACAATTCTGGGGCCACAATTTTCCCTGTTTGCCCTACTTGATAATCATTTGGGACATAACCTGCATCGACTGCTGCACGAGAAGCACCAATCGCAGCACCTAAACAATCTGCTAAGGGTTCTAGCAATTTAAAATTTTCTGCACTCTGCAATGCGCGCCCACCAGAAATGACTCTACGAGCAACCGTTAAATCAGGACGTTTAGAAACACTAAATTCTTGAGCCACAAACTCAGATAATTGAAGATCAAAATTTTTATCAATCTTTTCTATAGCAGCTACTTTTTCTCCAGTCTCTGCTATTTTAAACGCCGTCGATCTAACAGTTATTACTTTAATAGAGTCTGTTGATTGAATCGTGGCAAGCGCATTACCCGCATATAGAGGTCGTACAAAAGTATCTACAGAAATGATTTCAAGTACATCCGAGAGTTGAGCCACATCTAGTAATGCAGCGACTCGTGGCATAATGTTTTTTCCAAAAGTATTCGCAGGTGCTAATAGATGCGTATATGAAGCAGCGAATGAATGAATCAATGCCGCTAAATTTTCTGCAAGCGCATGCTTGTAAGCAGGTGCATCCACATAAATAACTTTACTAATCCCTTGAATTTTTGCTGCTTGTTCAGCAACTGCATGACATTCTGATCCTGCAACTAAAATGTGAATATCATTTCCCAACTCGCGAGCAGCACTCACGATATGCAATGTGGCGGGTTTTAATGTTTTATTATCATGTTCAGCAATCACTAATTGCATGTTTAAATAACACCTTCTTCTTTTAATTTTTGAACTAACTCTGCCACACTATTCACTGTCATTCCTGCTTGTCGTTCTGACGGTGGTGTCACTTTTTCAATCTTAATATGTTGTTGTAACGATAATGCTAATTCAGTTAATGGAACAACACTCAATGATTTTTGTTTTGCTTTCATAATATTTGGTAAAGTTGCATAGCGCGGTTGATTTAAACGCAAATCTGTTGTAATGACCGTTGGTAACTTCACGAATAAAGTTTCTAAGCCCCCATCAATTTCTCTCGTCACTTTTGCTTTATCTGACAAAATTTCTAATGCAGAAACAAAAGTACCTTGTGACCAACCTAAGAGTGCCGCGAGCATTTGCCCCGTTTGATTATTATCACCATCAATAGATTGCTTACCGAGTAACACTATCTTGGGTTCTTCGCGCTCTACAATAACTTTCAGAATTTTAGCGATATTGATTGGTTCAAAGCGTTGCTCGGCTTCAACCAAGATAGCGCGATCAGCACCTAACGCAAGCGCCGTACGAAGTACATCTTGGGACCCTGCTTTACCGATGGAAACGGCGATAATTTCTTGAATAATGCCCTTCTCTTTTTGTCGAACAGCTTCTTCAATGGCAATTTCGTCAAATGGATTAATAGCCATTTTAATATTGTCAGTCTCTACCCCTGAATGGTCAGATTTCACACGAATCTTGGCGTAGGCATCTATCACTTGCTTCACAGCTACCAATGCTTTCATAGCTTCCTCAAATCAAACGAATACGACGGCGCGCATCTTGACGCCTAATAAGGTTCCGGTCAAGATTGCGAGCGAAATGGAATTGGCTCGTAGCCCGGGTAAGCACCTTGGTTTTTAAGGTGCGCAACCCGGAATTGAATCTCAGATTGCATCATCGCTTATCTGAGGCACAAATTAAGATATTAAGGAGATCGCGGTTGCAACGAGAAACCATGAACTATGATGTTGTTATCGTGGGCGCGGGTCCTTCTGGTCTCAGTACAGCCATTCGACTAAAACAATTGTGTCAACAAAATAATACGGATCTTCGAATTTGTATCTTAGAAAAAGCATCTGAGATTGGCGGTCATATTCTTTCAGGGGCTGTTTTAGAACCAAGAACATTAGAAGAATTATTTCCCAATTGGCAATCACTCAACGCACCTATTCATGTTCCTGTGACTCACGATCAATTTCTTTATTTAACTGAACATCGTTCTTTTCATTTACCGACTCCTCCACAAATGAAAAACCATGGAAACTACATCATCAGCCTCAGTCAATTATGTCGCTGGTTAGGAGAGCAAGCAGAAAAACTAGGTATTGATATATTTCCTGGTTTTGCAGCTGCTGAAGTTCTATATGATGCACAAGGTACCGTCAAAGGTATTATCACAGGAGATATGGGGTTAGATAAGAATGGACAACCCACTGAAAATTATCAACCTGGCATAGAATTACAGGCGAAACAAACGGTATTTGCTGAGGGATGTCGAGGTTCTCTTTCACAATTATTAATAGATAAATTTCAATTACGCAAAAATTCTCGGCCTCAGACTTATGGTATTGGTATTAAAGAATTATGGGAAATTGATCCAGCTCTTCACAAAGCAGGAACGGTAATACATACGATTGGTTGGCCTTTAGATCATAAAACTTATGGCGGATCGTTTTTGTATCATTGGGAAAAAAATAAAATTGCCGTAGGTTTTGTCGTTGGTTTAGATTATCAAAATCCTTATTTAAATCCCTTTGAAGAATTACAACGATTTAAGACTCATCCGAGCATGCGTACACTTTTTGAAAATGGGCAACGCATTGCTTATGGCGCAAGAACATTGAGTGAAGGGGGATTACAAGCTATTCCAAAATTAACTTTTCCTGGTGGATTATTAGTAGGTGATGCGGCTGGATTTTTGAATGTTCCCAAAATTAAAGGTACACATACAGCCATGAAGTCTGGCATGTTGGCAGCTGAAGCAATATTTTCGAATTTAAATTCTAGTGCTGAAATTTCAACTTATTCTGAAAAAATTCAACACTCTTGGATATGGAAAGAGCTATATACCGTTCGAAATATTCGACCGAGCTTTCAATTGGGATTATGGCCTGCGTTAATTTATTCTGCGTTTGATACTTATATATTACATGGACATACGCCATGGACTTTGAAAATGTCTATGACTGATCGTGAAAGCACAAAGCCAGCAAGCCAATATCAAAAAATCCATTATCCTGCACCGGATGGAAAAATAACGTTTGATAAATTATCTTCTGTGTATCTTTCCAATACTTATCACCGTGAAAACCAACCTTGTCATTTAAAAATAAAAGATACAGCTATTCCGATTGAAACGAATTTAAAAATTTATGATGCACCAGAGCAACGTTACTGCCCTGCCGCTGTTTATGAAATTATTCAAACGCCAGAACAACATTTTCGTCTTCAAATTAACTCGCAAAATTGTGTCCATTGTAAAGCGTTTAACATTAAAGATCCGATGCATAATATTGTGTGGACGACGCCAGAAGGTGGGGGTGGGCCTGGTTACAAAGAGATGTGACAAACTTGTCATCCTGAGCGAAGCCGAAGGATCTCGAGGTTAACACTGAGATCCTTCGCTGACGCTCAGGATGACACTATTCACATTCAGGATGACATTACATCACTCCTCGGCTTCCAATTCATCATCATTCTGCTTTTTGTAGCTCGGGTAAGCGTTAAGCTTTTGTAACGCGCAACCCGGGATCCAAGATTACGCTTCTGGTAAGAGGGAAAATGTGGCATGTAGGGGTAAATGATCCGAAAGTGTTTTCCAATGTTTTTGTTTTAAACATTTTCCATCAACCAAATTTAACCCTCTAAAATAAATTCTATCGGTTGGTAATTTGGGACTCCAAGCAGGAAATGTTTTTGCATGCTCACCATCCATTGTTTTAAACACTTCGCTCAACCCGAGTTCTTGCTCTAAATGTTCAGAAGCCACTTCGCGCCAATCATTAAAATCTCCCGCAATAATTAATGGTTCATTTTGTGGCACTGATAATGCAATTCGTTCACTGAGCGCAATTAATTGCTCTTGTCTTTCCGTTTTAAATAATCCCAAATGAATACAGATACTATGTATCGGCTTATTAAATTCCGGAATGGTAATGATGCCATGCAATAATCCACGACTGGCACGAGTCACATGAGATAAAGAAATATTTTCTGAAGCAGCGAAGGGGTACTTGCTGAGTATGGCATTGCCATGATGACCCGATTGATAAATTGCATTTTTACCGTAGACGTAATGCGGCCCTAACTCTTTCGCCAAATATTCAAATTGGTTGGGATCGGGCCAATCTTCAATGCGCTTTTCTTTGCGTTTATGCGCACCTTGTACTTCTTGCAGAAAAACAATATCTGAATCAACCTCAGCAATAGCTTCACACATCTTTGGTAACCTAAAACGGATATTAGCGGGTGTGAACCCTTTATGAATGTTATAGGTTAATGCGTGAATGATAGAGGTCATAAGACCCAATATGCCTATTGGCTTTCAGCATAACGCTTAATGCTATTGAGAATTTCTTGCTTTGCTGCTTTAGCATCAGACCATCCATCGAGTTTCACCCATTTGCCTTCTTCTAAATCTTTATAGTGTTCAAAGAAATGCGAAATAGTCGCTAATAAATAAGAAGGTAAATCTTCGGGTGCTTTTACGTGACGATAAACAACAGATAATTTGTCATGAGGCACCGCAATCACTTTTGCATCCACACCTGATTCATCAGTCATACGAAGTAAGCCAACAGGACGGCAACGAATCACAGAACCACTGATGAGAGGCACTGGTGTTACCACTAATACGTCAACAGGATCTCCATCTTCAGATAATGTGTTAGGAACATATCCATAGTTTGCTGGATAGTACATTGATGTTGCGATAAAACGATCAACAAACAAAGCCCCTGTTTTTTTATCAATTTCATATTTCACAGGTTCACTATGCATAGGAATTTCAATAATCGCATTCACGATTTCTGGTACATCATTACCTGGACCTACTTTTTCAATATTCATGTTTCACCTTTTAGTTAAGTTTTTCAAACTCTTTCTGCATGAGCTTGTCATCCTGAGCGCCAGCGAAGGATCTCAGCATTAACCTTGAGATCCTTCGCTGCGCTCAGGATGACAAGAAACTTCTATCCTTCGTTTTCCATGCTAACGTTATATTTCCCTAACGATGCCAGCGAATTTAATTTTGCACGCTTAAACAATTCTTTTTGTGCGGCATTGATATTTTCTAAATTACCTTTCCATGCTTTTAAGCAAGGATCTTGTAATGCACGACCATAAGAATAACTCAGCAACCAAGGTTGTTTACCTTGTGAATTAATCGCATTTAAATTAATCGTCGCATCAACGGCTGATTGTCCACCCGAAAGGAAATTAATAGTCGGAACAGCAGCGGGTACATAGGTTTTTAGTACGTCTAATGTAGCCGTCGCGATCGCTTCTGGATTACGTTGATCAGCACATTCTTTTCCAGGCACCACCATATTAGGTTTTAATATGATGTAATCCAAGATCACACCATGTTTTGGCAATGTTTCAAATACCGTTTTCAACACAGCAGAAGTCACTTCATGACAACGTAGCAATGTGTGAGAACCTTCCATCAGCACTTCTGGCTCTACGATAGGAACAATGCCATTCTTTTGACAAATCGCGGCATATTTTGCGAGAGATTCCGCGTTAGCATTGATGACTGCTTGCGTAGGTAATGATGAACTAATCGAAAAAACCACACGCCATTTTGCAAAGCGCGCATGCTGTTGTTTGTAAGCATTCATACGCGCATCTAAATCGTCTAATCCTTGCGTGACTTTTTCTTCTGTTGAATTTTGAAAGTCCACTAATCCTTTATCCACTTTAATACCCGGTACAATATGATTTTTTTCTAGCGTCAGAGGAATGAGTTGGCCTTGATCTGTTTTTTGACCCAAAGTTTCTTCATATAAAATGACGCCATTAATGTAGTCCTGAATATTCGGTGTTGTGCACAGCAAAGAACGGTATATTCTTCTATTTTCTTCAGTGGATTCCACATTGATAGATTGAAACCGCTTGGTAATCGTACTGGTACTTTCATCCGCTGCTAAAATACCTTTGCCAGGAACAGCGATTGCTTCGATTGTAGCGCTTAATTGTTGAGTGCTTATCATTTGTTTATGACTCCCTTATTTTTAATTAGATGAAATATATTTTTCTCTACGAATATTTTGTGAATCAAAACCCAATTCTTTTAATTTATTAAATGCTTCATCAATCATATTTGGATTACCGCATAAATAAACAACATCTTTGGTAGGATCTAAATTTAAATGTTCAAAAGCTGTTTGCACATAACCGATGTGTTCGTGAGATTCCAAATTTTCTGCAGATTCTCGACTGAAATGTGCTTGAAATTGATATTGTGGGTGTTGCTTTGCAAACTTCAAAAATTCATCTTGATAAAGTAAATCTACCCGTTTTTGCACACCCAATAATTGAATAACTGATAATCCTTCTTTTTCCATGCGGCGTGCTAATTCAGGCATCATGGAACGAAACGGTGTTATCCCCGTACTAGTAGCTACAAAAATATATCTTGCGGGTTTTTCTTCTCGCAACACTAATTTTCCAAAAGGACCCGTTGCTTCCAGCTGTTGTCCCACTTCCAAATTAAATAATAACTCCGTTGCTAACCCACCGGGAAAATGACCTGCTGAAAATTCTATTAAATCACTCGCTCCAGGAATGGTCGCAATACTGTAACTGCGACGCACAGGTTTACCTTCAGCTTCGAAGTGAATCGTAATAAATTGGCCGGGAATAAAGTCTAGGCGTACACCATCTACTCGTTCAAACGCTAAATGACGAACACTCGGCGTTATCATTTCAGCCCATTTTAATTGCAGAATAAATTTTTCTTTCGACATAGGGGGCGTATTCTGAGTATTCGAGCTAGGGGCGTCAAGTAATTAGTTACATTGAGAGGCTACTAAACCCCAAAAATCCCGTGCGTTGAGTCTATAAGGATACCCGTGTAAGATTGGCCTGCAAAAAGAGTCATTCTTAACGGAGAAAGAACTATGAAGCGTGTCTTAGGGATTGCCATTCTGTTTATTATTTTACCTATTTTTATCTTTGCTAAAACGGGACACCATAAACCCATCGCTGAAAAGAATATCCAAACGACACTCTATTTAGATTCCATAGATGCCATCAAAGTTTCTGAGAAAAACGGAGATGACTTATATATCAATATTACGGCTTATCCTTCTCAGGGGAAAAACTATGATTACAACATCCCTACTCCCCCTATGTATTGGATGTCTAAAGAAACTCCTCGGATTAAAAAATTGAAATTATGGGAAGGCACGTTAAAACCTGGTCAAAGCATCATGATTCTTTTGTCACTCATCGATCAAGATTTTGAACCTTGGAACACGGATGATTTAATCGGCGATATCAGTATTCGATTAAAAAATCAAAATGGAGAATTACTCTCTGATTGGCATTGGCCCAATCGTGAAGATGCGATACCTGTTATCAATACTAAAAACGGTCCTGCACGAAAAGTGCTTTTAACCAATGGTCACTCTTCTTATAACACGATCTTCATGCTTCACGAACATCTCACTCAAGATACTTCTGATGATATTACTCAGGGCGCTAAAAAATATCAGTACTCTGCAACACGACCCCATTCGAGTACGGTGTATCCTTGATGCTGGAGTGGACCATACTATCCTACGGTGAACAACGCCATCGTGAGCGCACAGTGTCATCCTGAGCGCGCAGTATCATCCTGAGAGCGCAGTATCATCCTGAGAGCGCAGTGTCATCCTGAGCGTCAGCGAAGGATCTCAGCGTTAACTTTGAGATCCTTCGCTGGCGCTCAGGATGACACAACAGCTGGTCAGAGTGACATTATTTACTTTTGAAGCCTAATTTTACAACTTATAAAAATCTTTAATGATTTTCCAAGCTTCGTCAGCGGTTTCTACGAATTGAATTAACTCCAAATCTTTTTCATCAATCATGCATTGATCAACTAACCAATCAAAATTTATTAAATTTTTCCAATATTCAATTCCGAATAATAAAAGTGGAATGCGTTCAATTTTTTTCGTTTGTAATAAAGTAAGCGTTTCAAATAATTCATCGAGCGTTCCAAATCCTCCAGGGAAAGCAACCAACGCTTGTGCTCTCATTAAGAAATGCATTTTTCGAATCGCAAAATAGTGAAATTGAAACGTTAATTCTGGGGTTATATAAGGGTTGGGTGTTTGTTCATTGGGTAACATAACACCTAAACCAATACTAGGTGCATTGGCTTCGTGAGCACCTTTATTGGCAGCTTCCATAAAACCTGGGCCACCCCCAGTCACAATCACCAAATTACCTTTCTGTTCACTCGATACAAGACGTGCAAACTTTGTCGCTTCTTTCAAATAGTGGCAATTAGCGACTTTATTTCTCGCACGTACCACTTGTTTTTTAAACTGTTCGTTGCTTGGATCTTTAGCCAACTGTTTTTCTAATTCTTTCAATTGATCTTCTGCATCTTCCAAACTTCTCATACGCGCACTACCAAACACCACAATAGTTTTTTCTATTTTATGATCACTCAATACTAATTCAGGCTTTAATAATTCTAATTGCAAACGTACCGGGCGCAATTCAGGGCGCTGCAAAAAATCTTTATCAGTAAATGCTAATACATACTGACCAAGCCGCTGCGGCGAAACTCTTTTGACTTCCTCCCTCGACGAGGGAAACGGAAATGAAGTAGAACTATATTTTTTAGTCACGATATTCTCAATATTCCATTTTTAAGAATGGCGTAGTTTATAGACACTCTCGAACTGCAACAAGATCTAAAAGGCGCTCATTCCTCGCTATGCGAAAGATCTCAGACTAATCTCCATAAATCACAGAAACTTAGCATGAATTACTGTGTATAAATTGACACGCGTGTTCATGAATTGCTACACTACGGCCTGTAAAATTAAAGCACTGGATAGGATGGTATTTATGCGGTTTGATGATGAAATAATGCGGT
>JAFEDO010000106.1 GCA_018241565.1 Pseudomonadota bacterium | reverse complement strand
TGTCGAGCTTTATAGGACAAACATTTAAAGATAATCCATATTTAGAGAGAGGAATAATAACAGGGATATTGCATATATCGCACAACAATATGTTCTCGGGTCCTAATAATATTCCCTCTTATACTTTAATGGATGATAAGTATGTTCAAGATTTTGGTTTTACAGAAGAGGAGATAGTCGAACAATTAATACAACCGTCTGGCAGTCGAGTGGAAATTGCAGCCATTAGAGATTGGTACAATGGTTATCAATTTGGGGAATCAAATATTGCCTTATATAACCCATGGTCAATAGTTCGTTGCTTATCAGAAAATGGGAAGCTAGATAATTATTGGGTAGCGAGTGGTGAGCATGGTGTGATTGGAGAAGCCATTCTACGTCATAAAAGAGAGACAGTATTGGAGGATTTCCAAAAATTATTACTCGGAAAAAATATTACAAAATCGATTGATACACGGATGTTATTTACAGATATTCAAGAAGATGAGACATCACTTTGGAGTTTACTGGTATTTTCTGGGTATTTAAAAGTGGTTGGCCATGTTGAAGATCCTGTTTTCTCACGAAGAAAACAATATAATTTAGCAGTTCCGAATGAAGAAACGATGTTTGTATTTTCAAGCATTGTGGATAATTGGTTTCGAAAAGACTTACGCTTTGCATACTCTAATGAGCTTCAAGAAAGTTTAATTACAGGAGACGTTATCACCTTTCAAAAGGAATTGAGCGGTTACATGAATCAAACGATGAGTTGTCTTGATTTTGAGAAATATGATTTAGAACGGGTTTATCATGTATTTATTGCAGGGTTGCTGAATAGCTTAAGAAAAGTATATGCATTAGATTCGAATAAAGAGGTGGGATCAGGGAGATATGATTTTAAGATGATACCGCTTAACCAGGTACAGGCTAAACAATTAGGATTGTATGGCATTATTATTGAATTTAAGAGCTTAGATAAGCCGCCAGAGGGTCAAAGATTAAGTGATGACGAGCGTCGAAAAAAGATTGACGGTTTGTCGGTAGTAGGCCTTAAGCAGATCCATGATAAAAAATATGTGAGTGCTTTAGAGCAACATGGTGTTGAGAAAGTGCTACTGGTCAGTCTTGCTTTTTCTGGCAAAGAATTTTCGATGCTGTATGAAAAGTATGAACAGATGGATTATGAGAAATACAGAGAAAGATTGTTATCGAAAAATAACACTAGCCAAACATCGATTTCAGCGGGCTCACTAATGGTTTCTGGGGGAATATTCGCACATCCTGAAAATCGTTTAAAAAGGGCTCGGGTAGATGATGCTGCAACTTCAGATCTTGCAAACAGAAAATAGACAGAACTATATCAATATCTAACAGCTTTTTGTTTGTGTAAGTTATTAATATTCAACTTACCTCAAAGCATATGAGAGTCAAAAATATTGACTTTGTACTACTTAGTAGTATACTTCACAAAAAAGGTATCCCACCTGTGAAAATCTTTAAACATCGCTACTTTCAATAGTGGGTGGACTCTGAAGGGTTAACTAGTGAGGTGCTAAAAAAGCAGTTGGTGAAATTGAGAAAGGGTTGCACGATGGCAACTTAGGTGCTGGCTTATATAAAAAGCGAGTAGCGATGCCAGGGAAAGGTAAACGTGGGGGCTACAGAACGCTGTTGGCTTTTAAACAGCAGGGAAGTGCTTTTTTTGTTTATGGTTACGCCAAAAATGTGAAAGCTAACATCAATGTAAAAGAACAAGCCATCTACAAAAACTTGGCAAAGATATTGTTGAGTTTAGATGAAAAAATGATAGAAAACATGATTAAAATGGGCACGTTAATTGAGGTAAAGTGAAATGAGAAAGTCATTATTAAAAGTTGCACATGATATTGCGAGTGATTTGTATGACGTTAACGCGATTGATGCACAAACCATGCGTGAGTTTGATGTGAAATGCTTACCGCCAGTAAAACATTATGCGCCGCGTCAGATTAAAAAGATTCGTTTGCGTAACAAAGTCAGTCAGGCGATCTTTGCAGCTTATCTTAATACAAGTCCATCCACGATCCAACAATGGGAACAGGGATTAAAAAAACCCAGTGGTATTTCGTTGAAAATATTGAATCTAATTGATCATCACAATTTAGCTTATGTGGCTGCCTAATTGCCAACGACATAAGATTATTAATGCAGCTCAGTGTCTCTGGAAATATAATTAAAACGATAATGGTGTCCTCTCGTTTAATGACATGATTGTTCTCTTGTAAATTATCACCAAAAATTTTAATTTAATAGCACCTATTTATAAGGATATTTAGTTTATTTTCATATTACCTGAAATAAGTTGCGTGGGTTGTTGATTTTCCTGAATGAACTGTTTATTTTCTTTTTTGAAACAAAATAAGCACGCTTTAGTCGCCCAATGTTCAGCTATTGCAGGCGTATCCAGTGGCATATTTTTTCCAAAAAATCCCCATAATAAAGTGCCTCCTGTTTGTGTAATATTCTTATTATTTTTTTTAATTGGTCGCACATCACGAAAAGCATGCTCTGATAGCAACTTACAATTAACATTTGTATGCCAATACAAACCAAAAAGTGATTTCGGAATTCCTTCAGATTCTTGATGATAAATAATTTCGAAATATCTGGTGGGGTGCTGTTCTTTAAGTTCATGTTTTGGTTGAAAATTTTGTGGAGCTTTTGTATCGGTTGTAAATGATAGCAAATTTTCTCTTGAAATATTAAATGCATTTAAAACGGCATTTCTGATGGCTTTATTCTTTTCACAATCTGGTTGTTCGTTAGATATATTTTTTGCTAAACCAAAATAAGCCAAATACCTACTCACTATAAGTAGACACATTTTTTTTAAAACATCTGCTCGGTTGTTAGCACCATTAAAAAACGCAGTGATACTTTTGTTCTCTTGATATTGCAATGATTCCAGCCAATGAATGATAAGACTACATCCTCTCTTTGCATGGGCATATTTTTGAGGTTCCAAAACCAACAGGGTTTCAATGGTATTCAATGTCGATTGAACGCTCTTTGTATCAGGGAGATCTGCAAACATTTGTGTTTCTAACAATGTTATCTTTTCTAAAAAACTCCCGAAATTTTCCGTATCTGTACTACCTATTGAAGCAGGATATTTGCCGCCATAATTTACTTTCTCAGCATCAGTTAAAGAAGGATTATCCCAATGATAATCATGACCAGACACAAAGGCATTATCCCAACAAAATGGTTTTTGTTTTGTTCCATAGGTTCTATTCATTTTAATCAAATCAAATAATAAAAAAGAAAAAAACGCCATTTCTGGAGATCGAGAACCTTCTATACCAATAGTAAGCACAAGCAATGCATCTATAAAATTATGACATGACACACCTAAGCTTATTGCGCTGATTTCGTTCCATTCTTCACAATTCGCTCTTTTTCGTATCCAAAATGCGATATTCTTCATCTGATCTGCCGTAAAACCTTTGCTACATAGATTACTATAGTGCTTAATGTTTCTGGTAATTTCTACATATGAGCCTTCGCATACAGTACTGTTTGATAACATAGGAAAAGTAGAGAATGAAGGATTGTTATATTGCGTGGTTTCACCATCTGTACAGACTTTAATTGCAGATGGAGATATTTTTTTGGTATTATCACTATGCTTTAATCGTCCTATGACTTGAAGCCAATCTGCGGGTTTTTTAATAGTAATATTCAAAACATCAGTATTATTTTGCCTAGCAAGATCAACATCACCTAAAGAATAGCTTTGATTATCTCGAGTAGCATAAAAAAGAATTTGTCCTACTCTATAAACGATTGCATATAACTCAAGCGCATGAAATTTAAAGCGGTCATCTTGTTCATGATCTGGTACTACGTATTTTAATTTCATTTTTTTAAGTTCCCAATAAATTAATGTGACTATGTTTAATCATTTTCGATGCATACAAAAACCATAACTGCATTTTTTCTTTGCGAACACTGCTACTGAACGAATAGGTTTTTTGTAATAGCAGCATTCTGAGAATAATTTTAAGGTTACTCTGAATGGATTTTTTTTAAAACGCTTGAAGCTGCGTTTTCATCAAAACGTAAAGCCGCTTCAATATATTCCATCACCGTATTGACATTTTTCCACCGACCTTGACGCATGATAGCAGGCAAAGATGCCCCATCTCGACTTGCAGAAGTAGCGAGGCCCCTTCGAAGGCTATGGCTACTGAATTTTTCTGACTGAGGAAGCATGGCATCATGGGCACGTTTTCTCAAAATATTGCTGACTGATAATGAGGTCAGTGGTTTTTCACCTAAGCGATTGTCTCGATGTAGCCTATAAAAAATAGGCCCTTTGGTAATTTGAGATCGTTCTAACCATTGAGTTAAGGCGCGGATCGGGCAGAGGTCATGGTTACCATAAGGGATCGCACAGTACTGACCTTCATGAGTTTGATCAGTTTTAGAATGGGGAATTAAGATCTCAATTCCTTTGTCTTGCCAGGTTATGTGTTCATATGAAATGGCAACAATTTCACTCCCTCTAAAGGCTCCGAAGAATGCGAGTTGCAGTAAGGCATTATCACGAGAAGCGCGCAAAGTTTTTTCTTGAGAGAGATAGGAAACAATCTTCATTAATTCTTCAGGTAAAATTGGCGGTGCTTTTTCTTTGGGCTTGCCGTGGGTTCGTAAAATACCAGCCAGTGTTTTGCTAACGGAAGGATGCGCCGTGGGATCTTGAAAGCCTTGGTAGATGTGCCAATTTTTTAAGGCGACCAGACGTCGTGATAAAGTACGTGAATTTAGTCGAACCGCGAACGTTTGCAGGTAGGTAAGGATCTGTTCTGTATTTGTGGGTAGCTTACCGCCCCAGGCTTGAAAGTGTCGAATATCTGATTGATAAGCGCGACGAGTATTTTGGCTAGTCGCAGCGGCAATGTAAGTATTATTTGTAGATCTTGTTGTGAGTTTGTTTTCATTACGTAATATTTCGTCGCTTAACGTTTTTATTTCATTGTTCAAGTTCAACTCCTTTTTGAAAATCAGTGATGATCTAATAGTTTTGTCGTACTTGCCAGTTTCAGAAGTCAACTTCAACGCTCGCTAAAGTGAGTTTCATTATTCAGGGATAATCAGAAGTGGCTTTCAATATTGGGTAGTTTTTAGTGACTCTATCAAGTGGCGGTCGTACCTAAAAGAAGGTGGAGAGCGCTCGATTATAGAGGTGTCGATTAATTTTTTGCTCTGAAATCTCCGTTGGTAGTGTTGACTAATAAAGAAGCTCTTTTCTACAGCAATTCTACACTGAAATCGTCTTTTGGAAAAAATGAAATCAGCTTCAGAAACTGACGAAAATACAGTATAGGTTTTGCCCAATATTTTGCTTTATACAGATAAGAACTATTATCAGTATACAAATAAGAGAAATATTTTATGGACACATCATGATAAAAAACGTATAAATACATAAAACGTAAAGATATGAATGGAATAATAATGCCCAAAAATGCAAACTAAGTACAAATTTTTGTAGCTTTAAGACAATGTAAAAGAGTGTTTTTGATCAATATAGTTACTTAAACATAACTAGTAATGGGTTTATTTAGTTATATACATATAACTGAAAATCTCTTTGTTTGTAGACTGTAGGGTCTGGTAAGCCACGAACGTTGCCGATCGTGGCTTATCAGACAGGTTGAGTATGCAAAAATGCCTGTTAATCATAAAATAATTGGATAATCAGCTAGAAATTCTGAGGGAAGTGATGCCGTTGCGACCAAAAATTGGTTGGGTTAGGAGTATCCGAAAAGCACTCGGTATGACGATAAAGCAGCTGGCCAAGCGTTTAGGTGTCGATCCTTCTCGCATTGTTAAAATTAAAACGGCAGAAATAAGAGACGCTGTAACGCTGCATACGTTAAAAATGGTTGCCGAAAAACTAGATTGTTCTTTTGTTTATGCACTAGTACCAAGTACTAGCTTAAAAGAGGCGATTGAGAGTAAAGCAGAGGCACTCGCC
>JAFEDO010000105.1 GCA_018241565.1 Pseudomonadota bacterium | reverse complement strand
TAAACTTGAAATAACATTAGGTTTCTGAAGCAGCATTTCTTTCATCAGCTTTGGATTTACAGCATATAACAGCAGCATTAACGTCCAATAATGAGTGTCTTTAATTCCACTATGAAATTTTTCTATTAACGAATAGAAATTATCGGCATCGCTTGATGGCAGAACTTTCGTTCTACCAAAGGATTCACAACAATGCATAAATAAATCTTTTACATCTTGATCATACACTTTCGTTCCATTATTCAATTTATTTTGAAAACCCCTAAAATAAACATATGCTAATTTAATTTTAATACCTGCTTCTAGTAATGCATATAATGGCTTTGCTTTATTTGGCACAGCCTTAATCTGTGTAAGCGCTTGATTTAAAAATTTAATATAGTTTTCACTGTCTGTTGCAAATCGAAATGATAGAGCAAAAGTGGCATCAGGAATTCCTTTTTCACTTAGTTTTTTAAGCGTTTCGATGTCAGCCTCTTTATTATTTTCAATGGCAAGGCTACTTGACATTGGTTGAACTAAATAATTAATAGATTCCTTTAATACTTCATCGTTAACTGATAGTTCTAATGTTTTTTGATACTCAGAACGAATATGGTCGATTGGGATTTGTAATAATACTTGAGATGCATCATCTATCTTTCCTTGATATTTTAAGTAACCCGCCCATTGACAATATATCTTATAACGTGAATCTTCATTAAGTGTTGCGTTTGATGCTATTTTTTTAAAAAAACCAACCAAATCATCGAATAGAAATAACTGGCTCTCAACAAGACTCACAATGATCTTAAGAAAAACATCAATATCCCTTCCTTTAAATTCTGCATTTAAAAATTGATTATTTATTGAGTTTATTGCTGTTTCTTTAGAGATGGATTGTTCCTTCAATAAATTAATGACTGAATCAGAAAGTTCTTTTGCATAATCAAAATAATGTTCTGGAGTAGCTTTTATTTTCTCATCATTTTTATAATTTGAAACCTCAACAATAAAATCCTGAGCTAACTGATTAATCTTATCTTGCACTTGCCCAGGATCATTTTTTAAAGTCATTAAAGTTTTAATATATAATCTGAGCTCACCAAGATTCTGCAGATCAAATTTCAAAAACTTTTGATTTTTGATCATTAAACTTTCCGATCCCAAGCCTTGAGCAATTAAAGCGGCATTTTTAAATGGAAATTGATTGAGGCTATCTTTCAACTCCGACAAAACGTCGGGAGCCAAATCTATATCTTCATCTTTTGCTTGCAAGATTTTAATCAACTGAATGAATAAATCGAGGTCCATTTCGCTGCTATGATTTACATCAAAACTTTTCATATAGCCAAATAAAGAAGTTGTATCGTGATATTTTTTATAATTTTTATTAAACTTCTCTCTGACTTCATCTTTATTTTTAGATTGGTCAACGTGCTTTTCAAACAAATAATGAATATATCCATGCCATCTATTTTTTAATTCCCCTTCAGGAAGTTCACTAGATTTTTTTAAAGCACACAGTAAAATTTTCTCTTTCACTGGATTTTTCTTAGTAAGAGCCTCTTCTGCAATAATTGCCATAAAAGCGCATAATGCTTTTTCAGCTCCCTCTGAAACTGTCTCCCCTTTTCCAACGGCTTCTTTAATCATTGGATCTACATTTAAGTCACTTTTTCTACACTTTAAAGCAACAGAAACCAAATAAGCCCAGACTTTTGTAGATTTATATTCATTCGAAGATTTATATGCTTCCATAGATTCATATTTATCGGGTTTTCGATCTAATGAAGTGATAGCAAGATTTAAATAACTCTCTGGAACAGAAGAATCACTGGAATCAAAGGTTTCCACTCCTTTCAACACGTAGGCAATAGGGTTTCTAGCAGTTATCCCCGCTTCAACCGATGATTCACTCAGTAGATTTTTCAGTTCTGCCAACGTGCAAATGCTTGGATCTCTATAGTTCTTCATAAAACACCCTCTTTAAAATCAAAACCTATACTTACTCGTGTTGGGCATAGCACTACCCTACAAATACGCTTCATGAACGATGCAAAATACAATATTCAAGATAGTATAAATATCTATCATAACAAGCCTACCTTAAGGAAAACTTAAGGGATTGAAAGTAATACGCCTACCATATTGGCCATATTGTTCAGCAGCTTAACTTTTGGAGAAAAGTAGAAAATATCCCATCAATTTAAAATTTGTAAGAAACTTCCTGTTTTAGGAAATTTCTTACAAAAAATCTTAAAAAGCTGCAGTAAACCTGAGCGTAATACCATTAAGCGGGACTCTTCAAAAATGGGGTAAAACACAGAATTAATAAAAAAACGCTGGCAAAAACTGGCGGAGAGAGAGGGATTCGAACCCTCGATGAAGCTTTTGGCCCCATACTCCCTTAGCAGGGGAGCGCCTTCAGCCACTCGGCCATCTCTCCGGATGATAAAAATTAGGGGTTAAGTGTTAAAAATCAACAAACTGCCTAATCAAGCGGCCGTGAAGAATACCTGATGTTCCATTGAAAAACTAGGACAAAATCCTAGCCTATACAGTCAAATATTTGCCAAAAATTGCTTTATTGTGTATAAAGTCTAGGCTGCTATGGCATAATTTTTTCAGGAGGAAAAAATGGTCTCATTAAAGCAACTTGATAATTATGACTTTCATGCCGAACTCGCATTACAGTGGTTAACCGCCCAAATTCATGACGATGGTTCTTACGGTCGAAAAATTAATGACTTAGCTTGCTACTACAAATCTCCTTATCTTTTTTCTTTAACCGACCACCACCACGATGCACACAAAATGTTAGATTTTATAAAACAAAAATTCATGCAAGATGATGGTGATTTTATATCTCTGAAAGGCGATAAAAGTGAAAATGCAGCATTCAACGAATTTTGGAGTTATACCAATGGTTGGATTACTTTGGCCGCACAAAAATTGGGGCGCTTTGATATTTCGTATCCAGCCTTTGAATACCTTTATTCTTTTTATCATCCGACTTTAGGGGCATTCAC
>JAFEDO010000104.1 GCA_018241565.1 Pseudomonadota bacterium | reverse complement strand
TTAGTAACAACACCCGCACCAACGGTACGACCACCTTCACGAATTGCAAACTTCAACCCTTCAGCCATTGCGATCGGCGATATCAATGTTACCACCACCTTCACATTGTCTCCGGGCATTACCATTTCGATTCCTTCGGGCAATACCACGTTTCCGGTTACGTCTGTTGTTCGGAAGTAAAACTGCGGACGGTATCCATTGAAAAACGGTGTATGTCGTCCACCTTCTTCTTTTGATAATACGTACACTTCTGCTTCGAATTTTGTGTGTGGTGTAATGCTGCCCGGTTTTGCTAATACTTGTCCGCGTTCCACGTCTTCTCGCTTCGTACCTCTTAACAACACACCCACGTTATCTCCGGCACGTCCTTCATCCAATAACTTACGGAACATTTCAACACCTGTACATGTCGTCTTTTGGGTTGGTCGTAAGCCCACGATTTCGACTTCGTCCCCCACGTGCACGATACCTTTTTCCACTCGACCGGTAACTACTGTTCCTCGACCTGAGATTGAGAATACGTCTTCAATCGGTAACAAGAATGCATGGTCGATATCTCGTGTTGGCTCTGGGAAGTATTCATCCATTGTATCCACCAATTTCTTGATCGATGGTACACCAATTTCGCTTTCGTCCCCTTCCAATGCTTTTAATGCTGATCCCACAACGATTGGGATTTTGTCTCCAGGGAATTTGTAGCTCGTTAACAGCTCTCTCACTTCCATTTCGACTAATTCTAATAATTCTTTATCATCTACCATGTCTGCTTTATTCAAGTATACGATGATGTGTGGTACGCCGACTTGACCCGCTAACAAGATGTGTTCTCGCGTTTGTGGCATTGGGCCGTCTGCTGCTGATACCACTAATATCGCGCCGTCCATTTGCGCCGCACCTGTAATCATGTTCTTCACATAATCCGCGTGGCCTGGGCAGTCTACGTGAGCATAGTGTCTTTTGTTTGATTGGTATTCTACGTGCGATGTCGCAATCGTAATACCGCGTGCCTTTTCTTCTGGCGCATTGTCAATTTGATCATAACCGCGCGCTTCACCACCGAATAACTTTGCCATCACGCTCGTGATTGCCGCTGTCAACGTTGTCTTTCCATGGTCTACGTGACCTATCGTTCCTACGTTTAAATGTGGTTTTGTTCGTGCAAATTTTTCTTTTGACATGACTGACGCCCTCGCTTCTTAGATTTTAAACTCTGTTCCAATTCTATTGCCCCCACCCTACCCCTCCCCCGGAGTACCGGGGGAGGGCATTTTTATTCCCACCTTCCGACAGAGGGAACTTTTACCTTTGTTCCCTCCCCCCGGTAATCCGGGGGGAGGGTTAGGGTGGGGGGCCACACTATCATTCATTACTATTTTCTACTCTGGAGCCCATAACCGGAATTGAACCGGTGACCTCTTCCTTACCAAGGAAGTGCTCTACCGACTGAGCTATATGGGCTTAATACCCAACATATCTGGAGCGGGTGATGGGAATCGAACCCACGCTATCAGCTTGGAAGGCTGAAGTTCTACCATTGAACTACACCCGCATGAACTACCACCCAATATCACCACTTTGCCCACAGTATCGGCATTGTCAGAGACCAGAAGAGATACCTTATATATGCTCTCGCCTTTGCTTACTTTGGTGGAGGGGGGAGGATTCGAACCTCCGAAGGCAGAGCCGTCAGATTTACAGTCTGATCCCTTTGGCCGCTCGGGAACCCCTCCCAAAAATCAGGGTCCGCATTCTCCGCGAGGAGTGGGGGGATGTCAACACTAAATCTCAGAATTTTTCAAGTTTTTTATTGATTTAAAGAGTGATGAATGGATTGATTGAGCCCCCAAAGGCCAATCCTCAAATTAAATCTCGGATTGACAAATTTTAAAACTCATTGCTATAGTGCGGGCTCGTGAAAAGTGAACTGCTGAAGAAGTCTCTTCATAAAAACAATAAAGCAATGCAAGACGCGAATTGTAAATGGATTTTCTAGTGCCGATTTTTAGATTTCTAGAAGGACCAGGATAAAACATGCCTAGATTTATTGACAATGCAATTGCGGTTTTACTTCGACAAGCAATAACAAGCGCCGCTTCTTCTCGGGCACAAATTCTTACCATTCAGAGCTCTCCGGTAATCAGTACTTTGTTCGCTAGCCACTTACTGCCTTTTCTTAAGTTGCTCAAAAAAAGTAACTCTAATTCGCTCTTAGAAGAAATTATAGAATCTTACGATACTCTGCGTAACACCCCTCCATCAGTAACTGCACAGTTCTCAATAGCAGTAGATACTCATCGTGAGAAATTACGTCTATTTTATCTACAACTTTTATTTTCACTGATCTCTCACTATCAGTTAGCTGCTGACTTTGCGGCAAATTTTTCTGCATCCCCACTATCTAAAAAACTAGTTAAAACCAATCAACAATTATGGGCATCTTTAATAAAGCATTTTAAAGACTTAGGCTCAACACAACCACCCACACTAAGTGATTTATTAGATGAAATACTCAATCCAGCACTACTAAAAAGCGATTTAATCCCGCATCTTCATTATGAATTTCTCTTAAGAAAAATGATAATTTTTCTTCAATATTCAAAACTATTTATTACAGACACTTATCACAAATCACTCGACTCACTCATTCAAGCACTACAAGGACTCATAAGAGCACTACCCACATCTCTGAATGTAGTCAAATCGATTCAAGATACTTTTACCGATATTTGTAGAATTTTCAGCTCAAAAATTCAGGCTTTAGGGACCTCACCACCCGCATACAAAAATCTTGTTGAATGGCAAGATACGTTTTTCTATCTCAACATGTTTCAAGATTTACTAAGCCAATTAATTATTCAATTTAAACCCATATTACCTAGTTTTAATGCCCATGAAACTTCATTAGAAACTGAACGTGATAATTACAAAAAAACTACTTTCGTTTTTTTCCGTGCTTTTGTATTTTCCCAATTACCCAACGATAGAGGATGGTTTACTTCATGGACTAAAGAAAACACATGGCTATTTGGTGAGGTTCTTCAAGCAAGAAATTCTGTTAGAGATCAGATGCAAATAGGAGGACATTCTACCGGGATACAATTCCCAAATTGGAGCACGATCATCCAGCAATTATTACTCACTCGTGACAAAACTTATTTTCATTCATCCATATGGCTCGCATGTCAAAATACAGCTTTAGTCATTATACGCAATCAACTTCGTAGTAAATGTCCTATTGAAAATAAAAATCCTATCGGAAGCTATACACAATTAATTCAAACATTGGCGCATGTTCTTAAGCATGATTTCTTATTAATAACTTCTACTCAAATCATTAAAAAATTAGTATCTCGCGCTATATTTCATACACTGCCCCCCGAAGAAAAAATATGGGTACTTTATTTAATACAATATGCTCAAACTAAACATGAGGTATTACACCCGATTATTTATAATTTATTTTTACATTGTCTTAATTTAGAAAAAGATTCTGAAGGCTTATTAGTCCCGATTAAAAACCCAAAGATTTTACCCATTGATATAAACGCAGAATTTGCAATCGACCCAAACAATACAAATATCCAAATATCTTTAAAAGAATTAATAACTCGTCACAATAGATTTATAAAAAGCCGACAATCCGTTTTACATCCTACAAAAAATCAGGAAGAAGCAAAACTATTACTGGACGATTTAGTAGAACCATCTCCCGCTTCCAGTACAGCGCTTATTCCTGCGCCATCGTCAACAAATACTACTCGTGATCTTTACCCATATGTAAGAGAGATTGCAGACGAGCTCGACGTATTCTATGGCAAGTTTTCTAAAGACAATACTGAATATACAAATTTTCAAACTAAAGTAGCCATTTTAGAAAAAAATCTCGCTGATTTAAGCGCACAATTAAGCCCTGTTGAGTTAAGTACGCTAAAAAGCTTAATAGACAAATATCGATTTAGTGAAGCAATCAATCACAAACTAAATAAAGTGCGACAAAATCCTTTTACGAAAGAAGTATTTGAATCCATTACTCTGATGCTTGATCAATTACTACAAGCCGCTCGTATCATGAACACGGACTCTTTCCAAGTTCGTGGCAATATGGCTCTTGAGTTAACTCGTGGTGCTATTCATGCTGGCTCAACTCTCATTCCACTCAGTGTAGTCGCACAAGTCGCACGCCTTGTGGGTGATGCAGCCAGAATGGTTGGAGAATACAAAACCGAATTTTCTATGAAAGAGTTGAGCAACTTTACTTTAACAGGAAATGAATCCAGTTTGTTTGCACAAAATATTACTGCGGAAATTATTTTCTATGCATTTTGTCAAAATAAAAATATGTTATTAGACCCTTCTGAATCAAAAAGATTTTCAAACGCATTATTTGCAAGATTGCTAAGCGTCATACGTCAAAATATAGCTGATGAGGATCGGCAAAAAACTCTTGATGCATTAGTCGAAAAATATTTTTATTATGTTACTGAATCTGACTCTCAAAACTCCATTTTTAAATTAGCAGATAACAATGCTTCACCGAATACTGTTGATTTAAATAACTTACTGATAAATGCTCGAAATGCTCGACAAGGAACTGCTAAACAAACTTCAATGAGTTATACAGATGGTCCCGGAAAAACGACCACAGAATTAGTAAGAGCAATGAACACTTTATATGTTGGACAAAAAACCATACTGGAACACTCTGAACAGCAAACAGATACCGTAATGGGTTTATCTCAAGAAGTGAAACTTCTGAAAGAACAAAATGCAGAACTTTTTTCAGCTTTAAAATTTCTCTTTGAAAGAACTCGTGATTTAGAACAACAAATTACACATTCACGGTCTACTCCTAGGGAGATCGGGTACACTGAACAACCACTAGCATTGCCTCTTGCTTCCTCAGCTAGGCCTACTAATATAACAAATTCTTTAATCTCAACGTCAACACCAATCCAAACTCGAGACTCATCAACACTTGTTGTTAGCCCAACACCAGTAAGACCACCAGAACATGTACTGATACTCAGAGAACTTGCTGGCAAAGAAATTGTTATGGCAAGAGATATAAACAGACTCATTCAAGCGATTGAAACGATTACCACAGAAGATTTAAAAGTATCACAAGGAAATCGAGAATCTGGCTCTCTCAAAATCCTGCATGCTTTTATCATATCATGTTCTGATGATTTAGTTGAAGCGCTACCTAATAATTTAAAAAATATAGTCTGCACATTTAGAGATAATATTAAAGTGGTATTCGATCAGGAAAAAAAATCTGGTTTATACACTCAAACATTTACTCTGACTCATCTTTTTTGCTCAGAAATCATTAAATCTATGCTATGGACTAAAATAGATGGAAAACAAACGAAAATTCCTACTGATAAAACAGAATTAATACTATTTAAAATACGTGAGTTTTGCTTTGATGAAACCATTATTAAAACCCGCCAACACGCAGTAACATTAGTAACAGCGAGTGCTTACCGAGCCTGGAATGAAGCAAACCAGGCACTGTATGATTGTTTCCCTAAAGTTTCTATTCCGGATAGAATCCAACCAAAAGATATTTTTGGCTTTATTAATTCCGCTTTGTCTGCCGAAATGACATCAGATAATTTTGCAGTTTGTATCGAAAATCTAGTGAAAGCATTTACTAGCGAAACGATCCTTTTAAAATGGATTGAAGCTTTTACCAAGATTAAGCAATGCTACCAGTTCATTGCTTCTTACGTAAAAGGAAGTGATGCGTTTGTTAAACAACTTGGAAATCCCGATACTTTTGTAGGATTACCTATATTAAAAGAATTATTTAATATCCATAATTTGTTGAGTAAACTTGTTGAAAACACTTCATCTTTGGATGAGAATATTCAAAAAAACCTTGCTACTATTCATTTGGTTATTAAAGGATTACTGGATAATCACCAATCTTATGCTTACTTGGGTGATCCTTCTAATATCCATCTCATTCGTACGAATTCAGATAGACAAGCAGTAGCATTAAAATTTGTAAAAGATATTTTATTCTTTCAACAGCCTGTTCAAGCATTATCTCCAATAAAACCTGAATCGAACACCGAAGCCCCAGCACATCTTAAAATACAAGATCGAAAATTACAAAAAAGAAAAGAAGATTATGAAAAACTTAGGAATAGTCTAACAAACTGATAGACTATTTCTTCCTATGTTTCACATCATACATCCGGCAAACTTGATTAATTAAACTTTGATATTTAACCGATTGAGATTTAAACCATTCTAATACGTCAATATCCATTTGAATTGAAATAGGCTTTTTAATTGGACGATAAAACTTACCAACTACCGGGCGACCTAAATCATCAAAACCTAATTCAGGAATATCTGAATAATCAATTTCCGAGTCGCTCATTCGAGCTAAGTCTTTAATTTCTGTGTTCGCGTGTGCGGCTAAATTCATCGTATTTTCTTCTTTCTCTTTTGTTCGCTTTACGCGCTCCGATAATCTATATGATTTTTTCATTCCCAGAACACCCGCGAGTCTTGTATTGTTATTTTGTATATACGATTAAAATATGCAATTATTGAACAAAATGTAAGTATTGTGAGACAATGCGGAACTTTTGTTGATTTAAGGAATGTCATGTTACCTGTTGTTGCCATTGTCGGTAGACCCAATGTTGGGAAATCGACTCTATTTAACGTATTAACTCGAACTCGAGCTGCTTTGGTTGCTGATGAACCTGGGCTGACGCGCGATCGTCAATATGGCGAAGCCCACATTGATGGAGAGCGATTTATTGCAATTGATACGGGTGGTATTGGGGAAGAAGAAACCAGTTTAGATAATTTAATGACTCAGCAAACCGTCCAAGCGATTGATGAAGCCGATATTGTTTTATGGATGGTCGATGGAAAAGTAGGATTAACACCCCCTGATGAAGTCATTGCCAAACAATTAAGACGTCGCAAAAAATCCATTATCTTAGTTGTGAATAAGATTGATGGCGCTGATATCAATACCGTGAAGTCAGAGTTTTATCGATTAGGTTTTAAGAACATTTGTCTTATCGCTGCAGCACATGGTAGAGGTCTTTCTGCTCTTTTAGAAACGATCAGACCTTTTTTCCCACCCGCAAGTGAGGAAGAATCATTGCTGTCAGACAGAGATAGTATTCATCTGGCTATTGTTGGAAGACCCAATGTCGGGAAATCAACTTTGGTGAATCGTATGTTGGGAGAGGAACGTGTCATCGCTTATGACATGCCAGGAACAACGCGCGATAGTATTTTTATTCCTTTCATGCGCCGCGAACAAAAATATACATTGATCGATACGGCTGGTGTACGAAGACGTTCTCGTGTTAATGAAGGTATTGAAACGTTTTCTGTCATCAAAACTTTGCAAGCGATTGAAGCAGCACATGTGGTGATCGTTGTATTAGATGCACAAGATGGTGTAACGGATCAAGATTTACATTTATTAGGTTTTGTTTTAGATACAGGACGCTCACTCGTGATTGCTGTCAACAAATGGGATGGGTTATCTCTAGAACAAAAGAAGCAAATGAAAAGTGACTTAAATCGCCGATTAAGTTTTGTAGATTTTGCAGAAATTTATTTTATTTCAGCTTTACATGGGACAGGTGTTGGCCATTTGTTTAAAGCAGTTTTAGATGCTTATGCTTCGGCAAGAAAAACTTTATCAACACCACAATTAACGCGTATTTTAGAAAAAGCCGTTATTGAACATTCGCCACCCTTGGTTCGTGGTCGACGCATTAAACTGCGTTATGCGCATGCGGGCGGACAAAATCCTCCTATCATTGTTATTCATGGTAATCAAACTGAATCACTACCTCAAACGTATCAAAGATATCTCATGAGTACTTTTCGAAAAGCATTACGCTTGGTTGGAACACCGATCCGATTAGAATTAAAGAGCAGTGAAAATCCTTACAAGGATAAAAAGAATACTTTGACGCCAAGACAGCAACAGAAGCGAAAGCGCATGATGAAGTTTTATAAGAAGGAGTAAATTGCAGACTTAATTGAGATTATGAAATCAAGAAATACGAGTCTACAGGAGGTAAAATCTAGCAATGGGGTTGACTTCATCGTTTCGATTGCTTTTTTATGCCGTCCCGTGCGAGCTTATCATCGTGAACGAAACGAGCTTGTCATCGTGAACGAAACGAGCTTGTCATCCTGAGCGCAGCGAAGGATCTCCGTATCACCACGAGATCCTTCGCAGAGCGAGGGATGACAAGTAAAGAAACATTGATGCAAAAAACGCATCAAGCCTACACTCCTCTCCCAAAATATTGGGAGAGGAGTGCATAATCAACTACTCGGAACCAGAGCGAGAAGAAGCGCTGTGGGAACGAGAGCGGTTGCTTCCACTATCGCTTAAATACTCTTCGTCCTCTTTGTGTCCATTGCTTTGATCTTCTCTGTTACTGTTACTTGACGTTTCACTTCCATTTTCTTCCTTACTTTGAAAATACCCACGTTTGCTTGCATGTTTGGCGAGACTAGCGCTGCTACTTGCGTGATCATTCAAATCTTCAGCAGAAAAAGCAACATCATCTTTTTTAGTTAGTGCATCATATATTACTTCAGCTCTAAAATTATTATTCACTATATACCTACCATAAAGACCTTTGTCATCACGACATAGAAACACATACCCTGGACATTCATCCATTGCATCAGCTTCTGATGCTCCACTTTGTAATGCCTTTTCTACAGTATCAGTTTTTCTTAACCCATTTAACTCTTGAGTTTGTCCATCTGAACCAATCACAGCGATTTTTTTCCCAGTCATTTTCATCAGTATTTGAATTGTTAGATCATGTAGATTAGCTGGTATATCAGTTTCTTCATCTTCAATTGCATCAACGTAACGTTGCCATGTAGTACATCCTAAAGGTAGAAATAGATCATCTAATTCCTCGCCGTTAATAGGATCTCCCACATATCCAGAAATACTGCTTCTATAGTCTCGTAGCGATGTTGCTCCTACGAGCATCCCAGCTGCCAGTGCCACCTCAAACAAACTAACTCCTGGACCTTCTTGAAATGTTAATCCCAGTATACTTCCATGAGGCATCAGATCTACAGAAGGCACTGTTTCTTCACGCGGTGCTAATGCGGCAAACATGTCTTTCAGACTTGCAATTAATCTCGGGTATTCTTTTTCTATATCCTGCATTAATTGCGCTATATCAGCTTGAATCGGTTCTTCTTGTTTTGGCAAATAGTGCAATAACACATATATCTTTTCCACAGGTAGTCGATTAAGTGGATTTAACATAGCAATAACTCTTGATCCGTGAAGTACACTATTCACATAATCTAAAACTAGCTGCACATTAAAACTTGCTTCTAGAACAAAATCTCTCAATTTAATGAGTTCGCCTTTTTTCTTCTGCCCAAGTTCCTCTACTTCTCTCTGTTCAGATTCCTCTTCTTCTCCATGCTCAGATTTCTCTTCTTCTCCATGCTCAGATTCCTCTTCTTCTCCATGCTCAGATTTCTCTTCTTCTCCATGCTCAGATTTCTCTTCTTCTCTCTGCTGAGGTTCTTGCTCTTCAGTAAGAGATTGTAAATAAATTTTCGCTAAAGTAGTTTCAGGCAAGCTCATAGAGGCAGCTTTAGCAGGGGTGGAAAGTAACCTGATTCTCCCAACAGCGACTTTAATAACAAGAGGGTGTTCTGGATCTAAGAGCCACGCTTCATAATACAAACGTAGGGCTTCTAGAAGATCTATTTTCTTTAGTTCCCCTATTCCTAATTCATGCTGCCTTGCTAAATTAATCAAACCCTCCGGACAGGGTTTCAACATTTTAAGCTCACCGCTTATGGTTGTAATCTCTCGTAATCCCGCAGCAATCTCATACTCTTCAATAAACCCAGGAATCCCTAAAACTTCATATAATTGACCCAACATATTATGCGGCCACGCAAAATCGTTATGACACTTACCCAATTTATCGTATATTAATTCCCTATATCCTCTCTCAAGCAGTGATTTCTCAGGATCAGCAGGAATATATATCCTCAACTCCGTTAAATTTTCTATAAACTGCTCTATAGTTTCTTCGGAATACTCATCCCCAGGATTCATCCAAGGTTCAAAGGATGGGTAATTGCTCACCGCACATAACATCAGCCCATATGCTGCAGTGAAAGGCGAAAAATTCTCTTTAGTAAAGACATCTTCAGTAGGAAGAGCGTACTCCAAACTAGCATGATCATACGGTGTGGTACCCGAAGGTGCGAATATACGATCTTTGCTTACCGTACCCTGTAATTGAATTAATTTCAGAGCATATTGCATTCGTACGAACACAAGAAATTTATTGACCTGCTGGATAGCTGCGATACCTCTTCTCATCTTATCTTCCGAGTTCTGTTTAGTCCTCTGAACCTCTTCTTCAATCTTAGCAGTGGCATTCTTTCTAGATTTCGCAGCTAAATTAGAAGGTAAACGATTTAAGTTGTCTAGCTCCTGAGAAAACATAACTTGCCCGCTCGATTGAAAATCTTCTGTAGAATTTCGCTTTACAAGCTGCCAAGCAGCTCTAAAATAGAAGAGTGCATTTTGACATTGTTCTTCTTCATAATAAATTCTTGCTAAATTGCTTAAAACATCTGGAGTTTCAAAGCGATATGATAACATGCGCAGAAAAATACTTTTGATATTTTCTATAAACTCTCTATATTCAATAGTCTGATGATTAACAGGTCGTCTTCGATAATCTTCACATACGGATTCCGCTATCATTTCCATCAACGGCATATTTTTAACGAGGACTTGATTGAGCAATGAGATCGTTCGATCCGTAAAATATCTTGGAAACGCTTTCTTCTCAGAACTACGCTCTTTTTTTCCTGTTGACTGAATATCTGCGTAAAATGGCATAACTAATGCTTTAATTAGCTTTTTATGGGACTCAATATTATCCCCAGCCACTATATTATTAAAATAGAGCTCTAATTCTGCATATTGAGAAGCACTTAAGCAACTCTCACTTTTAGGAACTATTAATAAATCCACTAAATATTGATATTCTTCGAGTACATCTATGAAATGTGGTTTTTCACTTCCATCGATTTCTACTCTTGTTCTAATAAACCCTACCTTATTAAAACCTACCATAGCACGATCAGATACTATAGCTGGCTCCATAAAGGAAGCTTTAACTAAATAGTATTTAGCAAATTCTGTTGCAGCCTTATCTAACGGTTTTTGAGAAACAGGAATACCATTAGATGTTGCCGCTACATCATTTGAGCGTGCTGCTGAAGGAGCTGGGGAAGAAATATTCTTGAGAAGATTGTTTATGCGAACTAAGATAGATTGATTCAACATATCTTCTAGTGGTTTTATTTCACGTTCCTTGAAATCTTTTCCATAACGAGTTAGCAACTCAGCAATTTGTGAATATCTCGATTGCCTCTCGTGCACATCAGCACTGTCTATTTCAACTAGGACTAATTCTGCCTTACAGTTAACAAAGACATTTAAAGAAACTTTTAAGTTTTCTTGTATCAACTTATATTCAGCAAGATCAGCAAGCGTCATTATTGGTTTATTCATCTTCTTAAGCTGACTTTCGTACTGTTCGATTTCTTTAATTGCCGTTTCAATGATAGCTTCTAATTTAATCTCCTCCCATTCTAAATCATCACTCGTACGAACTACAACAGGGTAACAACGATATTCAGTATAAAGAGACAAACTTGTCATTTTGCTACTAAGATTTATTTCCCTAAAAGACCTAATATTAGACTCTTTAAAACTTTGATCGCACTTATCAAAATTCGAAGCATACTCATTTATTTCTCTTGCACTTAAACAATCTAAGAAAGGCAAATATACAACTTGTGGATTACCAGCAAGTTCAATATCAGTTTTACTTGATGTTAAGAAACATTGTATTTTAGTAAGTACGAGAAGGGTTCTAACACTCCCATCAACATTTTTAATGGATTTCTGCAACGTAAAAAATTGTCGAAATAATAGTGCAAAAGCTTCTTTGTTTCGAGATTCTATTTTAGAAAGATTGTCGATAGCTGTTACTGACAACCGTGCTGGCTCTGCACCATTAGAAATCTGATTAATCACATCAACAACAGGCTGCATGTCTTTCACAAAATCTTTAAGAAAAGTGAGCTTTTTAGTCCGCTTTCCTGATGTGTCAGCAATCCACCCTAACATTTGTGAAAAATCTTTCCCATTCTTTGTCAGTTTCTTAGGATCAGCTTTATGTACAACTATAAGTTCAAGTAATACTTCTAATTTTCTGTCCATAGTTATGAATTCTGATTCTGCAACGGTGTGAAGCAGTGTTCTTCCTTCTGCATCTGGAAAATCATATAGGTTCTGGCCCACTAGGCCAGAAAGACTATTTGTAAATCTACGATCAGCTAAACACACGTTCATTTGATCAATCAATAAAGGTTTACCGTACATAGCAGCGTAATGCATAGGATACAAACCTTTATCATCTGTCATTAAAAGAGTATTAGATAAGGGAGCCTCAAGCACTCCTTCAGAACAGGTTAAATCTAAAAATGTTGTTTTGAAGAATTGCGCTTGCTTCTCTGTTTCAACAGGAACTATTTGTGCCAGTTGATGCAATGTAAATGAGTGATTATTTAAATGCTTCAAATCAAATTCTGAAGGAAGATCGGAAACTTCAGGATGTTCTGCTACATATGCTTTATATCTGAGTTCAACTTTTGCAAAAACCTTTTCTAAATCTAGGGCATCACCATTAGTTTTTCTACGTGCAATTTTAGCTTGCTTAATCTCGTCGTGAAAAATTTCTAGAAATACGGTTGTAAAACTCATTAAGCTTTCTCCTTAAAAAAATAGCGAATCTAAGCAATAGTAAGCCAACGACTAGGTATACCTAGTTTCGAACAAACACCCAGTTATTTTGTTTTCCATCGAAATATACGTCTAGGGAGGCAGCTAAAAGAGTCCTTTTCTAGCGTGTGACCTTTTATCATGGAGATACCCATTTAATAAGAGGGCCCCTGCTAACTCTACTGAATAATCAAAATTTATACAGACTACGCAGCTTCAAGTGCGAAATTCTACCACAGGATTCATTTAAAGCGCAAAAAAACATGCCATTGTTTCAGTCTCATCCTCCTCTCTAGGAGCAATGGGGTCATATATGGACCCATTGCTCCCAAATGCTTACCAACCCATTTAACACTTAGAACGGATGTTATAAAACAGCTTCATCCAGGGAGAATCCTCGCCCCACTCTTTGGGGTGCCAAGAAAATTGTGTTGACCGGAATACCCGTTCAGGGTGAGGCATTAAAAGTGTGACGCGGCCATCTGTCGTCGTTATGCCAGTAACACCCTTAGGACTGCCGTTAGGATTTTCTGGATAATGTTCGGTGACACGATCTGAACTATCAATAAAACGCATCACGACTTGGTGATGTTTTTCTAATGCATCGCGATCAAGCGGTTTTTCCCAGTGCGCACGACCTTCACCATGTGCCACAACAATCGGTAATCGTGAACCAGCCATATCTTCAAAAAACCACGAAGGTGATTTTTCTATCGTCACCATCGCCAATCGCGCTTCATATTGCTCTGAACGATTGGTCAAAAATCGCGGCCAATGATCGCTACCAGGAATAATACTTTGTAATTGCGACATCATTTGACATCCATTACAAACACCTAATGCAAATTTATTCTTATCCTCAAAAAAGCGAGTGAATACATCTCGTGTTTGTGCATGATACAAAATAGATTTCGCCCAACCTTGGCCAGCACCCAATACATCTCCATACGAAAATCCACCACACGCAACTAACCCAGAAAATTCATTTAACGTGACTCGACCACTGATGAGATCACTCATATGCACATCGACTGCATGAAATCCTGCTCGCGTAAATGCAGCAGCCATTTCCATTTGTCCATTCACACCTTGCTCACGAAGAATTGCTACTTTAGGTTTTGTTTTTTGTATTGCTGGTGCGGACCAATCAAACGTGAGTACAGCGTGCAATCCTGGATCTTTTTCATCAGAGAGCCGCTCAAACTCTTGCTCTGCACAAACAGGATCATCTCTTAGTGCTTGTAATCGATAACTCGTTTCTGACCACGCTTGTTGCCAAACACTACGTTTTTCAGATAATACAATTTGATTGTGATGATGAAAAACAATTTGATCATCTAAACGTAATTGGCCAATCACATGACTATAATGTCCTAATCCATAACGATGTAAGCATTCTAAAACTTGTGACGTATGAGAACGACGTACTTGAATGACTGCGCCCAATTCTTCTGAAAATAAACCGGAAATCAGTTCTTTTGCAAAACCATCTAATTGAATATCGACACCGACATGTCCTGCAAACGCCATTTCACAAATCGTTGCGAATAATCCACCATCTGAACGATCATGATATGCGAGTATGTGATCATGTTGTAATAACTCTTGTATCGCTGATACAAAATGACGTAATACCATCGGATCATCAAGATCTGGCGTGTGATGACCTAATTGTTCATACACTTGCGCTAACGCAGAACCGCCTAATCGATTCGCACCCTTACCCAGATCAATGAAAAGTAAATCGGTTTCACCAGCATCTGTTTGTAATTGAGGGGTCACTGTTTTTCGAATATCAATAACCGGTGTGAAAGCAGAAACAATTAATGATAAAGGGGCAGTGACTGATTTTTCTTCTGATCGTTCACGCCATACGGTTCGCATGGATAAAGAATCTTTTCCGACAGGAATTGCAATGCCGAGTGCTGGGCACAATTCCATACCCACCGCATGGACCATATCAAATAATCCCGCATCTTCTCCGGGTTGACCACAAGCAGCCATCCAATTTGCTGATAATCGAATTTTTTCTATCGAGCCAAAATAAGCGCTCGTTAAATTCGTGATAGCTTCTCCAATCGCCATTCGAGCAGATGCAGCGGGATGTAATAAAGCAACAGGAGCACGCTCTCCCATCGCCATCGCTTCACCGTGATACGTATTAAATCCTGATGCTGTGACTGCGGCATCAGCAACCGGCACTTGCCAGGGGCCCACCATTTGATCCCTTGAAACTAATCCGCCCACACTGCGATCACCAATCGTAATTAAAAAGTTTTTGCTAGCCACTGATGGACAATGCAATACACGAATGGCTGCTTCAGACAGTGTGTCAGAAAAATTGAATTCTTGTTTTGGATAAGAGTGATGTGATACTTCACGTAATAAGCGAGGAGGTTTTCCAAATAACACATCGCACGGTAAATCAATGGGCATATTTTCATATTGTCCGTCACCGAGTTTTATCATTTGCTCTTCTGTTGCTTCTCCAACAACGGCATAAGGACAACGTTCACGTAAAGCAATTCGATCAAATAATTCTAAATCGGTTTCGCGAATCGCAACGACATATCTCTCTTGTGCTTCGTTACACCAAATAGCTAAGGGTGTCATGCCGAGTTCATCGGATGGAATCGTTCGTAATTCAAAATCACCACCCCGTTCACTATCATGCACTAATTCAGGAATGGCATTAGATAATCCACCCGCACCTACGTCATGAATTGAAACGATTGGATTTTTTTCTCCTAAGGCACAGCACGCTTCAATCACTTCTTGGCAACGACGTTGCATTTCTGGATTACTCCGTTGCACAGAAGCGTAATCTAATTCCATACTACTCTGACCCGATGCCATCGAAGAAGCGGCACCACCCCCTAATCCAATTTGCATGGCAGGACCACCTAATACAATAATTTGTGCAGTCACCGGTAATATTTCTTTTTTCACATGCTCATCACGAATATTTCCAAAACCACCCGCAATCATGATGGGCTTATGATAACCACGCCATGAAATCTTTTGATCAGATTGAACCGCTTGCTCAAACGTTCTGAAATATCCACATATATTCGGTCGACCAAATTCATTATTAAAAGAGGCACCGCCAATAGGTGCTTGCAACATGATTTCTAAAGCAGAAGTGATATTTTCTGGTTTACCAGGCGTTGACTCCCAGGGTTGAATGAAATCTGGAATACGAAGATTAGAGACTGAAAATCCGGTGAGTCCTGCTTTTGGTTTTGCCCCTCGGCCAGTTGCACCTTCATCACGAATTTCACCACCGGAACCCGTTGCCGCCCCCGGAAATGGCGCAATGGCCGTCGGGTGATTATGCGTTTCTACTTTCATAACCATATGGATCGGTTCTTCTTGAAATGCATATTGCTTAGTTGTCGGATGGATCCATAATCGATCGGCCACATGACCTTCTATAATAGCCGCATTATCTTTATACGCGGATAACACACCCGATGGGTTTTGCGCATGCGTATGTCGAATCATGGCAAATAAAGATTTTTCTTGTGGTTTTCCATCAATGATCCAATTCGCATTAAATATTTTATGACGACAATGTTCAGAATTAGCTTGAGCAAACATCATCAATTCCACATCGGTGGGATTGCGATTTAAATCTAGAAATGATTGGTATAAATAATCGATTTCATCTTCACTGAGTGCCAAGCCCATACTTTGATTGGCTTTGACTAGTGAAGGTTTTCTGGATTGTAAAATGTCGATGGTTGAAAATGTTTGTGAGGATGCTTCATAAAATAAAGCTTCTACTTCAGTTAATGAAGAAGTGATCGTTTGAAGCATGCGGTCATACAAAAGATCCATCAAAGCAGCAGAGGCTTCTACTGATTGACCAGATACCGTTTTAAGCGTGTAAACAATGCCACGCTCAATTCGTTTTACGGACGTTAACCCACACTGTCTGGCAATATCTGTTGCTTTACTAGACCAGGGAGAAATCGTCCCAAAACGAGGGACTACAATAAATAGATTGGGCGCGTCCTCTTCATGCATAGCCGTACTGACTGTCAATAATTCTTGCAGTAATTTTACTTCTTTGGGTTCTAATGGTTGTTCAAGAGAAATAAAGTAGTAATATTGCGCCGAAATATCAGAAACCTGGGGTTCTACTTGTTGAATTCGACTCAGTAATCGCTGTCTTCTAAACGCTGCGAGGGCGCTCATTCCCGGGAATTGCAGCATGGGGTACCTCTTAGATTGATGAAGGCGCAATCATAAATGAATCGCCATGGGATTTCTATGAGATTTCCCCCACCCTAACCCTCCCCCGGAGTACCGGAGGAGGGAATACATAAAGTCCCCTCCCCCGGACGAAGGGGGAGGGTTAGGGTGGGGGCAACATTTAGGAAATCTTAAAAACGGAACCATTCTCTATGTGGACGAAAGCTTTAACTCTTGCATTGTATTTAACAGTCTCTCATGTCGATCAACATCTATTGGGTTCAGAAGTTGCACCTGATCCAACAAAATCAAATACTTCACAACCATCATTAACACCCTATAACCAATATGAGTCATTACTCAAAAATATCGATCGTACAAATCCGATTATCATCCAAGCGTTTCTCACCCAATATGAAAACACACCCGTAGCTAATCGCTTACGTACACAATGGCTATTAACACTCGCTCAAAAAAAACAATGGCCGCTTTATCTTTTATTTTATAAACCAACCAATAGCGCGACTCTTAATTGTTTAGAATTGACTGCCCTTTATGAAACGGGTCAGAAAGATATTGCCTTACAAAGAACGAAAGATTTATGGCTAGTTGGATACACTCAACCTAAAGCCTGTGATGAAGTTTTTACCCGCTGGAAAAAATCGGGGGCCATCACTGAGAAACTCATTTGGCAAAGGTTAGAAATGGCTCTTGAAAATAATCAACTGGGGCTTGCTTCTCATTTAGCAGCCACACTTCCTAAAGATCAAGAAAAAACAGCTCAAATTTGGATTCAATTACATCAACAACCATTAACCATTACAAAAATCAAATTCAGTCAATCTTCTCTCGCAAAAAGAATTATTATTCATAGCTTGCGTCGACTTGCCAGAAAAAATAGTAAAATGGCAGCCAAACTTTGGCAAAAATATTCAGTCACACAAAATTTTTCACCAGAAGAAAGACATTCTATTTATAGTAGCTTGGCATTTGAGTTCGCTTTAGATAGAGATCCTCAAAGTAAATTTTGGTTTGAAAAATTAAATCCACAATTGATGACACCTATCTTACGTGAGTGGCGCATACGCTCGGCACTGTTACAACATGATTGGAAAACAGTAAAACTTGCCATAGAACAATTACCCGCGACTGATCAAACAAACCCTTGTTGGCAATATTGGTATGCACAAGCGTGTTATCAAAATGGTGAAACTGAAAAAGCACACTCTTTATTTAGTACACTCGCAGAAGAACGTAGTTATTATGGATTCTTGGCCAGTGCTTTTCTCAATCAAAAACCCAGTTTACATGATGAAAAACCTAGCTTTACGCCAGAAGAATTTAATCATGTTAAAAATATGTCGGGCATTCAACAAAGTCTCATGCTTTATAGAAAAAAACAATATTCAGAAGCCAGAGAGCTCTGGACTAAAACCATTAATCTTTTAACACCCAAAGAAAAATATATTGCTGCTCGTCTTGCGTTTGCAGAAGCATGGTATGACCAAGCCATTCTCACCGCAAAATCTGCCAATATGATGGATGATCTCCAACTACGTTTTCCTTTAGCTAAAAAAGCCAGCATCTTAAATGCAGCAAAAGCACATGGATTAAACCCAGCGGCACTCTATGCACTGGTTCGACAAGAAAGTAGTTTCAATCAAGAAGCAAAATCAACAGCAGGTGCTATTGGCTTAATGCAATTACTACCCTCTACCGCACGCCAGTATTTTAAAAAATCACATACCAAAGAAAAATTACCTAAAGAATTAATCAACCAAGACATCAATCTTGATGTTGGTAGTGCCCACATGAAAGAATTATTGAAACATAGACAAGGGAATTATCTATTAGTTGCCGCTACTTATAATGCCGGTGGGAAACAAGTAGCACTTTGGATGCCGAAAGAACCCATGCCTGCTCCGATTTGGATTGAAACTTTGCCTTGGCAAGAAACTCGAGATTACGTAAAAAACTTCGTTTCTTTCTTTGTGATTTATTGTTATCGACTAGGGATAGAACCTGATTGGAAATTAATTTTGCCAGATATTCATGCGAAGAACTCGCAGTAAAACGAAGAGGAATGGGGTCAGACTCGATTGCTCTTCATGACCCCCATTGCTCTTCTGCTGTCATCCTGAGCGTCAGCGAAGGATCTCAAAGTTAACGCTGAGATCCTTCGCTGACGCTCAGGATGACAAGCCCACACAAAAAAACGTTATCGCCTTTTCTTAAAAAAATCTTTTAACAATTCACCACACTCATGCGCCAACACACCCGAATGACATTCTAAGGAGTGATTTAAAACATTTTGAGAAGGAATCGTAAAAACACTTTTGATGGCTCCTGTTTTAGGATCATCAGCACCATAAACTAATCTTTGAATACGCGCATGAATCATAGCACCCACACACATTAAGCAAGGCTCCAAAGTGACATATAAAGTTGTGTTTAATAATCGATAATTTTTAACTTGTTGAGCAGCACTTCGAAGCGCCACAATTTCTGCATGCGCCGTGGGATCATTTGTAGAAATCGGTTGATTCCAACCTTCTCCAATGATCGTATCATTTAACACTAACACCGCACCGACGGGCACCTCACCGTGTTGCTCAGCTTTTCGAGCAAGCTTGATGGCATGATGCATATAATATAAATCTCTTTCATTCGTCATATTTAAATTACCCAAAACGCAAATTCTAACCCATGTCAATTATAAAGGATATCGACCAAACTCACGGATTCCTCGCTGCTTATTAATCAAGTAACCTTGATACACTTCTGTCATTAAATCTTCACTCGGTGTTTTCATGCCTGAATGGCTGTATAGCCATTTCGTTTGATCAGCTAAGATAATTTTTTCTTGCTTTACCAATTGCATAATGACTGGATCAGATAAATCCGGGCCACTCCAGCCCAGTGCATCTCGAGGACGATATGGCGTATCGACCAACATAATATCGAGTAACGCAATGATTCGTTTTACCAGTTCCAACATTTTATTTTCCATCACACCACCGAAATTTGCACCAGACATCGTGTTGCCTAATGGCAGATCGAGTAAATAATTAAATAAAGTTAAATGTTCAAAAACGATTTCTCCTAATTCAATCCAAAGTGTTTCAGAATCATGGCCTGTTTTTTTCAATTCCTGATTGATTTTTTCTTTGGCTTTCGCTAATCGATCACGTACTTGACTATATAAAGTTTTCGTTCGCAATTGCCATGGACTTGCTGCCATTTGTTCATCTAATGTTTCTGCATAATGATGATGCGGATTTTTTCTTTTCCATGTTTGAAAAATTTCTTCTTGATTTTTTGGGTTAAAGAAAGCACTCAAGGGTAAGGCAACCCAACTCGCTAATTGATATACGCTATTTAATCCTAAATGCGTCAGAAATAGCGCTGGCACTAATTCACTCCAAAATGGCTTTTCTCGATTGATTATTTCGTTATCTAATCCACGAGGGAGATTTTCAGGAATAGGCCCAACGACATTATCGTTTCTGCTAAATAATACGCTGATCTTCTTACTAGAATGTATCGCAAAAGGTAAAAACCATTGATATTGACGTCTAGATTCTAAATAAGATTCTTTTTGTTTAGGTGATAGATTTGAATAATGATATCTAGAAAACTGTCTTTGAGATAAGACATTATTCGGTAAAGAAGCTTGCCATAAAAAAACATGCTCTAAAATATTTTCTTTATTTAAATGAGGATGAGTTATCTCACCCGCATAATTCACACCCGTCACCAATTGTTCCATGGCAGTCAGTGCCACACCATTCCCTTGACTGTGTGCGATTAAATAAATTTTAATACTGGGATCAAACTCATGAATTTGTTGTATCAGAGTCACTAATTGAGAAGCCACTCGACAAGACTCTTTTACTGAATTCATAAAATCAAATAACGTCGTATCTCCTTGCCAAATAAAATGAATCAAGCGAGTAAAATATCGATAATCGCATTTATCGAATCCTGCTGCCCGATTCAAATGATGCTCCATTTCAATAGCCCACTCATGAGATCCTTTTCCATTTAAATATTGGGGATCTAGTGCATCATCATATTCATCAAACATTTGGTTTAACACAGTAAATTTTGACTTTATTGATTGTATTTCTCTATGGATAGTGGCATCTCCACCTAACACTGCTTCTGCTTTATTACCTAATCTGTTTGCTTGTCTTTCTAGCATCACTTCTTTAACGACAACATCTTCAATATGCTTGCTGAAATTCCCATAAGGTACATTGAACCCATGTAAAAAGATCGTCACATTTTTACCATTGGCTTGAATAGATAGAAGCTCATTTAAAGTTAATAAAACCCGCGTATATCGATCGTTTGGATTAGCATCCAAGCGAGCATTGCATAAAATGGGAGGCGACAAATAATGTATAGTTAAGGCTGTTTTGGCATGTACTGGAATATCATAATAAACAAAGCTACTCGGGTTTTTGTAATCTTGATTTAACCACTCACCAGAAAAATAATTTGACTCGCCTGATTGATTATTTTCATGATTTAAATCAGAAAAATGATGTTGGAAATATAACTTTACTCTACCACAAGGAATGTCTTCCCAATTAATTTTTCCTGCTTCTGGAAACCTTTGTTGTAAAGTTTTTGGCTGTTTATCTTGTATTTGAATTTCTAATTCTTTTTTTACAGATGTTTCTAGAAATACTCGTGATTGGTCACTGAGTGATTCTTCTTGCTGATTTAAAAAGCGCATCATAATATCCGTCGTGAATTGCATAAATTCGGATTTTTTTAAACTGACATGTCCATCAATAACAACAGAAAATTGGTAATAGATGACTTGTTTTTTCCCTGATACTTCTTGCACTTTCTCACTATCTGGATCTGAATAATTCCACAATACGGAATGTAATCCTGCTTCTCGAATCAATTGTACAGGGATCTCAGTGACTTGATATTGATTAACAACGTGACCTTCTTTTTCATACATTTTCTCAATAGTGACATGGCCTAATTCATTCCCATTAAATTGATCCACCATAAAATAAGCTGAAATATTTTCAGAAGCTTTTACCCAATGCAAAGACCAATACAAATGCTTAATGGTGGGTGATCCTTCTGGAAATAATTTTGAAATTTTTTGGATCGGCAATTTTTCAATCTCTGAAAAAGATAAAGTATTCCCTCTGGGCTCTAAATGATGGAATACTTTTCCTAATACCGCGATACTTCCTACAAGAGCAACAGGCTGACCAAATAATTCAATACTAGAAGCACTGATACGTATCCCACTAGTGGCGCTTCCTATTTGAATGACATCAGAACTTTCGATATGAATGGAACGTCTTGCATTGATTTCTAAATGTCCTCGTTCTACTGAAACATTTAAATTTCCCAATTGTGAAAGTATCGTTATTGTTTTTCGTCCTATTATTGAAAAATTTTCTTTAGAGGAAAATTGCATATTGTTTTGACTTAAAACTTTAATATTATTTTTTGCTCGATAACGAATATCTATTCCTGCTTGATGATGAATATCGCCGATTGTAGTCTTAAAATCATAATTTTCTTGAACAGTATGATTTTCATCATTAGCACTCAATTGCTGATACTCTGCACCAATCATTTGTCGTATGGAATCTTGTGCAATCCAAGAAATTTTTCCTTCTGCACTGGTTAATCCAATATGATGCTTGTCTTCCGTTGCATCCAATCGAAATTGATTTAATCCAGAATAAGTACTGAAAATGATTTTTTCTTGTTCTGGCTTATCTTCCATTAATAGTTGATGCCCAGAACGTGTCTGAATAATATTTTGTGTTTTATTTAAATCAACTACGGGACTCATATTCATAGCATTTGGTAAACTTCCCAAAATAATGGGACGATCAGGGTCTCCATTTAAAAACCCCACCATAATTTCTGCATTATCGTGCAAGGGAAAATGCAACCCAATTTCAGACTGATGACTAGGATTCATACCCCCTGCACATACCAATTTTGGTATCGATGGCAAAGCTTTTGTGTATGGATGTACACTTAAGTCAAATCCAAAACGCGCTTGGTATCGGCCCACTTTATCTAATGCAGTATCAGAACTATCGCTCTCAATATGAGCTATTAGGCAAGCTGGCAACTTAGGGTGTTTTGGTAATGGCGTTCTATATTGCTGCAATCGCGGAATTAACTTCACATGGCAGCGATAATGTTTCTCATCCAATTGCGTTTTGTCAGATTCTACTGAATGCAGCATTTCAATCACGAGATACTCACCACTATATTCTGGGTCGAATAATTCTGCATTTAAATGAAGATACTCACCCATCGTTAACATCGGCTGATTACTCACTGCTGTTAAGTAATAGGATTCACAGGCTGCTGCTTCATTCAATACATTAACCCACTGCTGACTTTGTTTAGCATCAGAGCTCCCCAATCCGTAATAGTCTTGTTGCATAGCAGATTGGTTTTTTGAATTAATTTCCGCTGCAAATAAATTCTCAGGGTTTTCGAACGTCTCGTGATCTCGAACACGTATTTTTCCAGGAGAAACTTGATGATGAACCTGCATATGAAAAAATCCATACTCAGGTTTCAATAGACCACTTTCTGGCAATATATCCATTATATTTAACGACTGTTTATGTTGTATTTTATCGTCTGAAAAACAAATGATTTCTCGACCCTGCTCGCTCAAAAACCAGTAATAAATTCCTGCTTTTGCCAGCAATCTTTGTAAAAAATCAAAATCTGTTTCATCGGGGATTTGTAAAGTTAAAGGTTTTGATGCATAAGAATTTTTTAATTGTAGTCGAAGCTGACTTCGCTCATAACCATGCTGCTTTAAGATTTGACGCACAATATCGAGGGGTGATTTATTTAAAAAAACTCGCGCATCACATTGTTGTTTTAATAATGCTAATCGTGACTCAATAATAATTTTTAATCGTTGTTTCTTTGAAGCTGGAAAGCCAAGTTTACTGATTTTTGTAATTACACCCATCAATTCCCGATTAACCAAAGCGGATCTTTGAAAAATTAATTTCGCAGTCACTCCCAAATAATTTTTAATCGATAAATGGTCTTCCACTAATAAAGTCATTTGAAAATGAAATGGTTCTGAAAGCTTTTCTTTACCCTGCCACTCCAATACCAACCAATCTCGATCAGCAAAATGAAGACGCAAAGTTTCACCACGAGTATTCCCTGTTGTCATCGCATCGTTCCTTGATAGATTTTATTTTAAACATGAGATCGAATATTAATCATGTAATGTATAAAATTCAACCTAAATATGAAGTTATTAGAAAATATTGCAAAAACTCATTCTCGAATTCAATGTCTGCTCAGATGAGTCAATAACAATAGTTGGTGCTTTGCCCTGATCAATAGAATCCATTATTGATTTCTTATCAGTTTTTCCCCCAGATAAATGTGGAAATACTTCCCAAAAACTCGTAGTGGCTATTAATGACAATTTTGAATTATTTTTAATTGATTGAATAATTGTATCTTGATTAGCACCAGCCATTATTTTAATTGCTGCATGGAGTTTATTATGATGTGCAAAAACTATGGAAGCTTGTATACCAGGAGTTTTGTTTATTTCCCTCTGAAGAATGACCGGATTAATCTTATTTTCTATGCCAGGTAAAGTAATTAAATCATCAACCCTGCCATAAAAAGTAACGCGCCCATTTGGGGAAATTGCAGCTAAATCATTTGTTCTATAAAAATGTGGATGCAAAACTTCTTCATTTGGTACTAAGTATCCACTTGCAATACTGTCGCCAGAAAATTCTAATCGTCCTACTGAAATGCCATCATGAGGTAATTCTTTACCCTGTTCATCAACGATTATCGCCTTTAAACTACCTAATGCTATACCTGATCCACGTGGATCAGGTCCACTTCTTGAATCATTGGCTATAGCATTACAAATTAGTTCCGTTGCACCATAGGTTGTTGTTATTTGTACTGTTTGGTTATATAGAACTTCATAAACGCGGTTAAATAATGCAAATAATATCCCATCACCAAGATAGGGATATACCCACCACAGAAAATCATATAAATAACGGTTTTCAGCAAAAACGCGTGCTGTACTAACAAGATCAGTAAATTCTATCACTTCACCACCCGTTGTAATGCGCTGAAATTTAGGGGGCTTTAGTTCTGGAGATCGAGCAATGAATCTTGTATAGGCATACATTTCTGCTGGGAAAAAAGATGCGTGAGTTACATTATTACGAAACATAACATCCGCCCAATCATTCATACTCTCACCGTTAAGATTTTCATATGAAGTAGAAGCAGGAATAACAATACATCCGCCACACTCCATAAGTGTAGTAAGTGGGAATGCTCCAGAAACGTGAAATATATGTCGTGGATTAAATAATCTACTTTCAGCAGTAAATGGATAACGATCTGCTGTGGCTTTAGCATGTTCTAAGGTTGCTTTTAAACGATGAAGAACAATTTTGCATGTTCCAGTACTACCACTAGTTAAGTATGCACTAATTATTGGATCAGACATTTCTTCAACAAAAATGCATTCTTCTTGAGAAGCTAAATTTTGGAAAATAGTGGTCAATTTTGTATTTTGAAAACTTAAGTTAGGCAAAATGCTTTCTAAATCAAAAAATGTTGAATCATAAATAACTAAACTTGGTTCTAATTTCGTCAAAATTTCATTTATAAAATCTCTATCAAAACGATAATCAATAGGTATCCAGATTGCATTAAGAGCAGTAACTGCAAAATATAGTTGATATACTTCTATGGAACCTGGACCAATAAAAACAACTTTTCCCTGAGGTGAAATACTTTTTAATCGCCCCATTATTTTTTTAATAGTTTCAAAGTTTTCTTTATATGTTACAGATCTCGTCGGGTCAAGAAGGTAAATTCTATCAGAAAATTGTCTAGATTTTTCTTGTAACCAATTAAACACAGTTATACCCCATGATTTTTTAAGATCATAGTACGTTTTTATTTATAAATATGTATCCGTGAAATCACGGAGACAGAATAAAATTATTAATACTTACCTTGCGATATTTTTACAATCAATTCACTACGTGTTCTAACATTTAATTTTTGTTTTGCATTAATTATGTGTGTTTCAACGGTTCTAGGAGAGATATTTAATTTTTTTGCGATTTTTTTATCCGTCAGACCATTAGCCATCATTGCGGTAACAGTATATTCTCGCTGACTAAGTACACGCAAATTTGATGATGTTAGCAACTCTATACTAAAACCAATCAAGCCTATTATTTTTTTATCTTTATCATAGAGTGGACATTTCTTCGTGATTATATCTACGTAAGTTCCTTCATGCCTGAGAATACGTTCACGAACACTGATGCTTTCCTGAAGATCAAACAACTGTTTGTCATGAGTTCTCAATTCATTGGCATATTCATGCCAAGAAAAGTCATAATCTTGTTTATGATAGATTTCATTAACAGAATGATAACCTGCGGATTTGGCAATAAAAAAATTATTAGCCCATAAATATTGGCTTTTAATATCTTTAACAAAAATAGGTAGATCTACAGATTGAAAAACATCTAGTTGCAATGAATCTAAATAGAGTAATGGCGCAGACATAAATTAAAAAACCGCTCGTTAAAATAGAAAAGATATCGTACTTTTTATACCTGTATAGGGTCAAGAATAAGAAATTAAATTTAGAGGAAGATATATTATTTTAAATTGTCTATATAATCAGTAATTAAAGTACTGATTTAATATTTATATTAAAAATATTTTGGGTTACTGGCAGATATTTCCGAAAAAAATCTCCATTTTTTTAAATTAATGCTATTATCATAACTATGGGTACTGAAAACAGAAATAAATTAAAAAATTTGATACAAGCATGGCCACCAGGCGTAGTTGCAACCTATCCATGGCTAAAAAAATATCATGTATATCAGGAGCTTACGGCTAGGTATCTCAAAAGTGGTTGGATAGAGAGGATAGGGACAGGGGCATTTCAGCGAGCCGGAGATAAAATTGATTGGCCAGGCGTTGTTTTTACTCTTCAAGAACACTTGAAATTAACAGTCCATATCGGCGCTCGAAGCGCTATCGAGCTACGTGGATTTAGTCATTTTGTCCGTTTTAAAAACCAAGTTACTTTGTATGGAGAACCAAATACAAAGTTACCGAAATGGTGTCTGAAAATAAATTTTCAAACTACCCAGCTAAAATTCATCACTGCTCATCTATTTAAAAACAACGACACTGCCTTAAGTAAATACCAAATACATGGTTTTGACTTAACTATCTCTCCATTAGAGCGCGCCATATTAGAATTACTTTGGCAAGTTCCTCAAAAATATAGTTATACGGAAGCCGCTTATATTATGGAAAATCTCACTACCCTAAGACCTAATGTGGTACAAACTTTATTGGAACAGTGTCGTTCAATCAAAGCGAAACGATTATTTTTGCATTTAGCCACGAAGTGTAATCATTCATGGTTGAAAAAAGTTAATTTAGAAAAAGTAGATCTTGGAAGTGGCCCTAGAAAGATAGATAATGGTTCTTGCTTTGATAAAACATATCAACTTTATGTACCAGAAAGCCAACTTAATGAAGGTCAAGAATAAAATGGCAGACTTTTCAGAATCATTTCATAAAACGACAAAGTTACTTTTACAAATATTACCTTTCATTGGAGAAGAAACAAATTTTTGCTTAAAAGGTGGAACTGCTATTAATTTTTTTATTCATGATATGCCAAGACTATCCGTTGATATTGATCTAGCGTATCTCCCTATTTCTTCTCGTGAATTAACCATTCAAGATATCAATCAAACACTGAGTAAAATTTCGAAAAATATTCAGAAAAAAATGCCTGAGTTAAAAGTTCTAACAACTAAGAACAATAGTGACAATGATATTTCAAAAATATCAGTTCAAAATCGAGACATTATCGTCAAAATTGAAACAAATAGTACTTTTCGTGGGTGTTTATACCCCACTGAATTACGTGAACTTTGTCAAACAGCACAAAACACTTTCGAAATTTTTCTAGAAACTAATGTGGTTGGGCTGCCAGATCTCTATGCAGGTAAATTATGCGCTACGCTTGATAGACAACATCCTCGAGACTTGTTTGATGTAAAAATCTTACTTGAAACAATCGGCATAACAGATGACATACGACGCGCATTTGTCGTTTATTTATGCGGAGATAGACGCCCCATGCATGAACTATTATCTCCAAATATCAAAAAACAAGAAAAAGTATTTCAAGAAGAATTTATTGGGATGTTACGTCAAGAAATTTCTTACGCCGAATTGGCTGGTCTTGCATTGGAGATATCAAATATTTTAAGAGAAACGTTAACAACTAATGAAAAACAATTCATGCTATCTCTTGCAGCAGGGGAACCTGAATGGGAACACATTGATATTCCTCACATATCTACATTACCTGCATTACAATGGAAGTTATTGAATATCCAAAAAATGGATTCAAAAAAACGTGATGCATCCGTCAAAGCACTTGAGGATATTCTTTAAAAAATTACTCTATTCCCACTCAATCGTCGCTGGGGGTTTCCCTGTAATGTCGTAAGCGACACGAGAAACATTGGGAACTTCATTCACAATGCGATGAGAAATATGACTGAGCATTTCAAAAGGAAGATGTGCCCAGTGGGCAGTCATAAAATCAATCGTTTCAACGGCACGTAATGCAATGACATATTCATACTGTCTTGCATCACCCACGACACCGACTGATTTCACAGGAAGGAAAACGGCAAATGCTTGGCTTACTTTGTGATAATAATCATGCTTATGTAATTCTTCGATAAAAATGGCATCAGCTTGACGTAAGATATCTGCATATTCTTTTTTAACTTCACCTAAAATACGCACACACAAACCAGGACCTGGAAATGGATGACGATACACTAAATCATACGGTAATCCCAACTCCAATCCGATTTTACGTACTTCATCTTTGAATAATTCACGCAGTGGTTCTAGCACTTTGAGAGACATTTTTTCAGGTAACCCACCAACATTATGATGTGATTTAATGACATGGGCTTTTCCTGTTTTTGAAGCAGCTGATTCAATCACATCAGGATAAATAGTTCCTTGTGCTAGCCATTTGGCATCTGATAATTTTTTAGATTCTCGTTCAAAGATTTCAACGAATACTCTACCGACTATTTTTCGTTTTTCTTCAGGATCAGAAATATTTTCTAATTCAGATAAGAATTCTTGCTCAGCAGATACGTGAATTAATTGTATCCCAAAATGTTTTTCAAACGTTGTCACCACTTGATCAGATTCATGTAATCGCAATAATCCATTATCAACGAATACACAAATTAATTGATCACCAATCGCTTTATGAAGTAAAGCCGCTGTGACTGCTGAATCAACACCCCCAGACAATCCTAAAATGACTTTATCTGAGCCTACTTGATGCTTAATATGATGAATCGCATCTTCAATAATATTACTCGCAGTCCACAGCGCTTGGCATTGACAAATATCTCGTAAAAACCGCTCTAAAATACGCAATCCTTGTTGTGTATGCGTCACTTCAGGATGAAATTGTAATCCATAAAAATGTCGTGACTCATCAGCCATTCCAGCATACGTACAATTTGTTGTACTCGCGATCGTTGTGAACCCTTTCGGCAATTTTGTGACTTTGTCACCATGGCTCATCCAAACTTGTAGTAAAGCGGAACCGTCTTCATCTGTTTTATCTTCAATCTCTGTCAATAATTTTGAATGTCCTTTGAGAGCCACTTCTGCATAACCAAATTCACGTTTATGACTCGAAGAAACTTCGCCACCTAACTGAGCTGCCATCGTTTGCATGCCGTAACAAATACCTAATACGGGACATCCCAATTGAAATACCATAGGTGCTGCACGAGGTGTTGTATCTTCTGTGACTGTGGAAGGACCACCGGAAAGAATAATTCCCGCTGGTGCAAAGTTTTTTATTTCAGATTCAGGCATATCATAAGGATGTAATTCACAATACACGCCTAATTCTCGGACTCGGCGAGCAATGAGTTGTGAATATTGAGATCCAAAATCTAAAATGAGAATACGATCTTTATGAATATTTTTCATGAATCAACCTGATAGTTCGGCGCTTGTTTTGTAATATTCACATCGTGCACATGACTTTCTTTGATCCCTGCTGATGTGATTTGAACGAATTTTACTTTTCCGGATAATGATTCAATACCATGGCATCCTGTGTATCCCATCGATGAGCGTAAACCTCCCATCAATTGATACACTATCGTTTGTAAACTTCCTTTATAAGGAACACGACCCTCGATGCCTTCTGGCACTAACTTCTCAACACCGTTTTGAATATCTTGAAAATAACGATCACTAGAACCTTGCGCTTGTGACATAGCGCCCAGTGAACCCATACCACGATAAGATTTATAAGTACGGCCTTGATAAAGTTCTAATTCACCCGGTGATTCATCGGTTCCTGCTAATAATCCACCTAACATCACCGCACTAGCACCCGCACCAATGGCTTTACAAATATCACCAGAGAAACGAATACCACCGTCAGCGATTAAAGGTACATCGGTTCCTTTTAATGCTTTATATACATTCATAATCGCTGTTATCTGTGGCACGCCTACACCAGTCACAATACGAGTTGTACAAATAGAACCAGGACCAATGCCGACTTTAACGCCATCAGCACCTGCATTGACTAAATCTATCGCGGCTGCAGCCGTTGCAATATTTCCACCAATCACTTGCATATCGGGATATTGTTTTTTAATCCAACGGACACGGTCTAATACATTTTGTGAATGTCCATGAGCCGTATCAACAATGATAACATCTACACCTGCTTCAACGAGTGCATTCACTCGCTCTTCCGTACCATGCCCTGTTCCAACAGCAGCACCTACTCTTAATTGTTCAGATTCATCTTTACAAGCCAGCGGTTTTTCCTTTGCTTTTTGAATATCTTTAACAGTAATCAAACCACGTAATTGAAAAGCATTATCTACCATCAATACTTTTTCAATGCGATGCTTATGCAATAATGCAACCACTTCTTCGCGGCTCGCACCTTCTGTCACTGTGACTAAACGTTCTTTTGGCGTCATCACAGCAGAAACGGGTTGATCTAAATTCGTTTCAAAACGCACATCTCGCGCGGTGACAATCCCAATTAATTTTTCGCCATCAACAACTGGAACACCTGAAATATTATTTGCTTTAGTAATATTTAATAATTCTCTGACAGTAATATTAGGAGTGACTGAAATAGGATCTTTCACGATCCCACTTTCAAATTTCTTCACTTTTCGAACTTCTCGCGCCTGCTGCTCAACCGTCATATTTTTATGGATAATCCCTATGCCACCTTCTTGCGCTAATGCAATGGCTAATCGAGCTTCTGTGACTGTATCCATTGCCGCTGAAACCAAGGGAATATTGAGAGTAATATCGCGCGTCAAACGAGTACTTAAATCAACATCTTTCGGTAAAACATTCGAATAACCAGGGACTAGCAAGACATCATCGAAGGTTAACGCGGTTTCTATAGGTGTGTGCTCAGACATGGGACGCTCCGGCTAGTAAAATAAATGGGCGATTTTATAAGAATTTGCTCAATTAAGCCAGGAGCAGTTGTGCTGAATCCTGCAATCCTATGGTAATTTCAGCCTGCAAGGAGCTTAAAATCCATATAAAAAACTTTATTTTATGCACGAAACTGTCATAAAGTGACAGTTTCGTGCAAAATATATTGAATTTCCCATTTAATAAGCTATAATTATGCATGAAACTGTCACTTTATGACAGTTTCGTACAAATATAGAGGCTTTATATATGCTCAATGCTATTCAAAAATTATCGAAAGAACTACCCTATGCGTGCTTCACTGACAAAGAATTAAAAATCTATTTACCGAATAAAAGTGATGACAGCAGATATGCCCTCATCAAACGTGCACAAAATCATGGAGATATTGCTCGCATCCGTCGCGGTCTTTACTGCTTTGGAAGCTCCCTTAGAAACGCTAATGACTTAAATACCTTTGCAGTTGCTCAACAAATCTATGGCCCTTCTTATATCAGTTTTGAATCTGCATTAGCTTACCATCAATGGATCCCTGAAGCTGTTTATACAACGACTAGCGCAACGACAAAAAGAAGTAAAACTTTTGAAACATCTTTAGGTGCTTTTCAATTTTATCGATTACCGAATTTTGATTTCTTTTGTGGCGTCAACTTGCAAATTGATTTAAAAACTCGTTTTCTAATGGCAACACCACTGAAAGCACTTTGTGATTATGTTTATATTTTTAAAAAATCGTGGAAGAATACTGAACCTCTTCTCAAAAGTTTACGTATCGAAGAGGCAGATTTAAAAACCATTCAATTCAATGAATTTTCTCGCTTAGAAAACTATTATCAAAGCGAAAGAATTTATCAATTCTTAAAAGGTTTAAAAGGTGATTTGAAATGAATGACACTGAAATTATTCAACAAAGACTCAACACTTATCAAGCCAATACTTTACAAGAAGAAGAAAATGCTTTAAAAGAAATCGCACAAGAAATTGCATTATTAGCTCTATCTCGAAGTGATTTTTTTAAATTAGCAGCATTTCAGGGTGGCACTTGTTTACGGATTCTTTATGGATTAAATCGCTTCTCTGAAGACCTGGATTTTATTTTACAAAATTCAAATGCCGAATTTTCCTGGCAATCTTATATGAAGGATATTCAAGAAGAGTTTGCAGCCTATGGATATACTATTTCAGTTCAAGATCGTTCTAAAGTCGACAATGTCATTAAAAAAGCTTTTATTAAAGATGATTCTATTGGGAAACTGTTAGTTTTACAGCATAAACCTGCCATCACAAAAAAAATTCAAATAAAATTAGAAATTGATACTAATCCACCAGCAGGTTCCAATTTTGAAATTAAATATTTGGATTTCCCATTACCTTTTGCAATTACAACTCAAGATATGCCTAGTCTTTTTGCCAGCAAGTGCCATGCATTGCTCTGCCGAGAATACACAAAAGGGCGTGATTGGTATGACTTTGTTTGGCATGTTGGAAAACGAACGGGCATTAATTTTAATTTACTCGGAAAAGCGATTTATCAAATGGGGCCCTGGCACAACCAGCCAAACACTATTAATAAAAACTGGCTTATCGAACAGTTAACAAAAAAAATAAAAACAATGGATTGGGAAATTGCTAAAAATGATGTATCCAGATTTTTAAAACCTCGTGAAGCAGAAACATTAAAATTATGGACTACTGATTTCTTTTTACATCAAACGGGAAATTTAAAAGATTATTTATAATGTTCTATACCTAACACACTAGAGTTTTTCATTGCAAAAATGTGTAACCTCCATCAGAATCGTGCCTCAAAAATAAAAACAATAGGAACAACTCATGGAAAGAAAATCCCGACTTTGCTTATTTTTAGGATTCATCGCATTTGCTGCGCACGCTGAACAAAGTAACTATGTGAGTGCCAACGCCAGTTATAATATTTTTAATTCTCCTTCTGCAACCACAGCTGGATTTACTTCTAATCTGCCAGTTACTGCTACTAATAACCACGTGAAGACCCAGGCTGGTTTTGGCGTAGGTTTGGGTCATCGATTTTCTAAACATATTCGTTCTGATATTACCTTTGATTATCGCCCAAGCATTCCTTTTCAATTAACCGATGATGGTGGTGAAACCGCTAAAGGTCATTTAAATAGCGCGAATCTCATGCTAAATGCTTATTACGACATCGATATTCACTCTTCCGTAATCCCTTATGTAGGTGCTGGAATAGGAATTGCTCAAAATCGTACGACCAGTATCTTTTGGCCATTAGCAGGACAAGTCGAAGGATCAAAAACGCTGTATCAATTCGCTTGGCAAATTGGTGCAGGCGCCTCTTTTCCCTTATCACAAAACTTATCGCTCGATGCTAACTATAAATTAGTGAGCTTAGGAGATTTTTCTAACAACGGGCAATTTAATACCCCTGGTAATCAAAATACTGGAACCAGTGGACCAGCCTCTCACTGGAAAACATTATACGCAAATCAGTTCCAAATCGGATTACGTTATGCCTTTGGATGAGCGGCAAATTTATAAAGTTTCTCAACTGAATCAGACGGCACGATTACTTTTAGAAAGTCATTTTGCGCAAGTTTGGGTAGAAGGAGAGATTTCAAATTTCAGCCGACCTGCATCCGGGCATTGGTATTTTTCTTTGAAAGATGATCAAGCACAAGTGCGTTGCGCAATGTTTCGAAATCGCAATCAAGCGTTGAATTTTTCGCTCAAAGATGGCATGCATGTTTTGCTGCGCGCTAAAGTCAGTTTGTATGAAGGTCGTGGAGATTATCAACTCATCGTAGAATATTTGGAAGAAACCGGTGACGGTGCTCTCAAAAGAGCTTTCGAGATCCTCAAACAAAAACTAGCTGCTGAAGGTTTATTTAATGAAGCAATTAAAAAACCTTTACCAAAATTACCACGTTGTATTGGTATCGTAACTTCACCAACGGGCGCTGCCATTCGTGATATTTTAAGTGTCATTCAGCGTCGTTTTCCTTTAATTCCAGTGATTATTTATCCCACTGAAGTACAAGGAAAAACAGCGGGTAGCAAAATTGTCGAAGCCATCCAAATCGCGAATCAACGTCAAGAATGCGATGTATTGATCCTCGCTCGAGGCGGAGGATCACTCGAAGATTTATGGTCATTCAATGAAGAAATTGTTGCAAGAGCCATTCATGCAAGTATCTTGCCCATCGTCAGTGGCGTTGGACATGAAATTGATTTCACCATTGCCGATTTTGTCGCTGATCGACGCGCCCCCACTCCTTCTGCTGCTGCAGAATTAGTAACACCCAATCAAACAGAATGGCTAGATAATTTAAGATCTCAGCAACAACGATTATGGCATGGCATCAAACAAGTTTTATTATTGCATCAACAAAACTTATTACATCTCACTAAACGACTACGCCACCCTGCCAGTTTATTACAAGAAAAAGCGCAACGCTTAGATACATTGCAATTAACTTTAAATCGAATCTTTGAACAACAATTACAAAGATGGAAAATGCAATTAAAAACATTGCATGAAAAATTACTGCGAGAAAATCCTGCGCGCGTCACCCATACTTTATTATTAGAACAAAACTTATGGCTACAGCGATTACAACAAGCCATGAAAAATATTTTAGAAAGAAAACAACAACAATTAGAAAGTTTTTCTTACGCGCTAGATGCTATGAGTCCCTTAGCCACGCTCAGTCGCGGCTATTCAATTCTCACGCAAAAAGACGGCACTATTTTGCGATCAATCAAACAAGTCTCTGAAGGTGATTTGCTCGATGCAAAACTAGTTGATGGGAAGATGAAAGTCGAAGTCATCAAATGTAGCCCGGATGAGTGAAGCCGAAATCCGGGCTACAAATACAGAACGAAACGAAAGAATAAATGGCAATTGCACACACAAATATGCTTCTTATAATATCAACTAATATCAACAAGCACTTAAACGATCATTTTTAAAATAAATCATGATTAATCAATTAGTTATGCTATAAAAACTAAATTTGAGTGTAACATTTTCTATTGCTTTTTTGTTACAGGTATATGCGTAAAATCGGTGAGTAATAGTGTTCAATTGGATGAACATCTTCATCAATTTTAAAGAAGCTTCTGAATTTGAAGTAAAATCAGTAATATCCTTTGAAATTCGACATATTTCTTCAAACAGATCTTTTCTATTCATTGCTCAATTCCTTGTTTTATTATCCCAAAATCTATCTAGTTTCCAAATTTCATAAAATCCCATTTGATACACAGGTATTTTAGGATATCTTTCCAACAGGTCAAAAAGCCTTCTTTTCCAATTCATATCTAGTAGTAATGGTTTCAGTAATCTCTCGATTATTATTGCTTGCGCATAAAAAGTATGTTCTTTATTAAATGGCTCTTGAAATAAATATTGCATCGACGGACAAATAGTAAACCAACGATTCCATAATCGTGAATGATGAGCGCAAAGATTTCTAGTATACCGGAGGGATTCAATCCATGATTCAATCGCTGTAGGATGGTAATTAAAAACACTACAAATTTCTTTTTTGTCATTTATTTTCTTTAAATTACGAAAAATATTAGTACAGATTCCAAATGATAAATTTTCAAAAATAATCCAGCTCGGTGGAAATTTAGGGTGATCATAACATTGATAATATTTCTTGATGGTTAGCTCATCATTTCGCTTACAAATTTCATGGATTTTTTGAATTAACTCAGAATACACATACTGTTTTCTAAAATGCACTGATTCCAAATACCAGTGTGAACCATAACGAAGACTCATTGTTTCTGATAATGTAGTCCTAAAAGTAATTTCTATTTTTTCAAGCGCATCGGTAACTAACAAACGCAGTTCCCCATCAAATTTATAAAGATTCCAAATATCTTCAAAATTTGTTTGAGATCTAAAAATTGACTTATTATTGCGACGTACTTTAAATGGATGGAAATAAGCTGATAAACGATGATAACCATTTGTTTGAAGACAATGCTCTGCTAGAGAATAATTGCTAATAACTAATTCTCGATTCTTTAATCGTTCTATTAAAATTTCAGTATTAAGTGGAGATTCTTTATATGTTCGAAGCATAAAAACAAATAACCCGCCGAGGTTCGCATATGTTAAGAGGCGTGGCGGGTATGGGTAAGCAAAATATATACCAGCCACAGTAAATATTCAAATATTTATCACCCCTCCAGCTTAACCCTTTATGCGCAATTATTCAACAGGCTAGATAAAGAGCATTTTTTCATTTAGATGCAAAGCGATCTCATAGAAATATGAGACCCCTATTTCCTGCAAAATCAATAAGTTGTTTATTTAGACGCAAATCACTGAAACGCGAAACTAATCCGTAACAACGAACTGATTCGGAGTATAGTTTTCAAATCGAGTGTATTTACCTAAGAAAGTTAAGCGCACTTTTCCGATGGGACCATTACGTTGTTTTGCAATGATGACTTCTGCGGTTCCTTTGTCTGGACTATCTTCGTGATAAACCTCATCACGATAAATAAAAGCAATGAGATCGGCATCTTGTTCAATCGCACCTGATTCACGAAGATCAGACATCACAGGTCTACGATCGGAACGTTGTTCAAGACTTCGATTCAACTGAGATAATGCAATCACTGGTGTTTTTAATTCTTTGGCTAATGATTTTAATGAACGGGATATTTCTGAAATTTCAGCCGTACGATTGTCCGGTTTATAGCCTGGCACATGCATCAGCTGTAAATAATCAACGACGATTAATCCAATCTGCCCGTATTCTTTTGCAATGCGGCGTCCGCGCGTACGCATTTCAGCCGGACTTAAGCCTGGCGTATCGTCTATAAATAAAGGCGCTTCAGATAACATACTCATGACAGAAGTCACTCGTGACCAATCACTGTCATCAATTCTTCCGGTACGTAACTTGTGTTGATCAATGCGACCCAATGACGAAATCATACGTGTAGCCAGTGCATCACCGGGCATTTCCATACTAAAAATTAAAATCGGTTTCTTACAAGTGAGTGCGGCGTGTTCCGCAATATTCATCGCATAAGATGTTTTACCCATCGATGGACGACCCGCCACAATGATTAAATCGGATGATTGCAATCCTGAAGTCATTTCATCGAAATCGGAAAATCCGGTTGCTAATCCTGTGATCCCATCGGATGAATGATATAAATGATCAATCCTTTCTGCGGCTTTTGCTAAAAGTGATTCTATCCCTTGTGGCCCACCATCTCGTGCATTTTGCTCTCCAATCGCAAATATTTTTCGTTCTGCATCATCCAGTAATTCACTGACAGGACGACCCACGGGATTAAATCCCACATCTGCAATCTCTTGTCCTGTTGAAATTAATTGACGAAGAATGGAGCGCTCACGAACGATATCGACATAAGCTTCAATATTCGCAACACTGGGGGTATTGTTAGCGAGTGAAAATAAGAAAACTTCTCCACCGGCATTATCTAATTCATGAATCGATTTTAAAGCTTCCATCACAGTCACAACATCGAATGGACTATTTTTATGGGACAATCCTTTCATCACACGGAAAATTAAACGATGCTCATAACGATAAAAATCTGATTCAATTAATTTAGTTTGAACTTTATCCCAGGCTTGATTATCTAACATGAGGCCACCAAGCACAGATTGCTCTGCTTCGATGGAATGAGGAGGCACCTTTAATAAAGATGCCTCAGACATAACTTCAGTTTTTTTTTTGGTTTTTCTAACGACATGTTCTGTCATAGAAATAATCTACTATGCTGCAACAATTTCAATGTGGATATTAGCTGAAACATCTGCATGCAATTGTAGTTCAATATCGTATTCACCCAAGCTATGGATAGTTCCATTAGGTAAGCAAACTTCACGCTTTTCAACTTCATGCCCAGCTTGTTTGAGTGCTTCAACAATTTCAGTAGTTCCAACAGAACCGTACAACTTACCTTCTTCACTCGCGATAGCAGAAATTTTGAAATGTTTTTCATGCATTTTTGCAGCGCGCGCTTCTGCTGCTTTCATAATTTCAGCAGCCTTAGCTTCTAATTCCGCACGACGCTCTTCAAAAATAGCGATATTCTTAGGATTCGCTAAGATTGCTTTTCCTTGTGGCAATAAGTAATTACGACCGTAACCTGTTCTAACTTTTACTTGATCGCCTACTTTTCCTAAACGACCCATTTTTTCTAATAAAATAACGTTCATATGTGATACCTCTAAAATAACCTCAGAAACCTGAGGAACAATTTAATTATTGATGTCTGTCGCAATATGGTAACAATGCTAGGAAGCGAGAAAGCTTGATCGCTTTAGCTAACATACGTTGATAACGCGCACGAGTTCCTGTGATTCGGCTAGGAACTATTTTTCCAGTTTCAGTAATGAAACTTCTTAACATACCAATATCTTTGTAATCGATATCTGTCGCACCTTCAGCGGTGAATCGACAACTTTTTCTTCTTCGTGAATATGATTGAACTGCCATAGTAATTTCTCCTCAATAAATCTTTTTAAACTCACTTTTTTGTCATCCTGAGCGAAGCGAAGGATCTCAATGATAACACTGAGATCTTTCGCTTCGCTCAGGATGACAGGTTAACTACATGTATTCTTCGGTTCTTTCTTTCTCTTCTTTTCTCATCATAGGTGATGGTTCTGTCACTGCTGCTTTAGTACTTAAAATTAAATTACGTATCACAGCATCATTAAAACGAAATAAGTGTTCTAACTCATTACGAGTTTCTTGGTTACACTCGATATTCATCAAAATGTAATGTGCTTTGTGAACTTTTTGAATGGAATACGCTAATTGACGACGTCCCCAATCTTCTGAGCGATGGATTTTTCCGCCTGATTTTTCGATGAGTTCGCGGTAACGCTTAGTCATCTCAGGAACCTGTTCGCTTTGATCAGGATGAATTAATAGAACGATCTCATAATGTCGCATGTAAAGCTCCTTTTGGATTAATACAGCCACCTAATCAAGTAGTGTGGCAAGGTTTTGGGCCGCGGATTCTAACCCAGTTAAGGTACACATGCAAACAGATCTGGCTTAAAAAAGGACATATTTAGGCTGTTTTCGAGAGCATCAAGAGGGATTACAAAGATTTTTAACGATGGGGAGCAGCTATTCGACTATAAGGCTCAAAAGACGCATCATTCGTTAAATCTAAAATCATTTGTTCTTCTACTATTGATTTTATAGTTACACCGCCATGCAAACCTTTATCTGCGTAATAAATAGGGATGATAATAGGGTGATTTGGATGATTACTTGGAATTGATATACAAAATACTCGCTCTTTCCCACCTTGATTTCGAAGTTCAAAAGCAAAACTGCAATTAGATATCACAGAAGATTCATCGCCTACCTTAATTGTTATATCAAATAAAGTATTTTTCACTTCGCTACGAAATGCTTTACATAACTTTCTTGAAAAATACCCTTGCGCTTTTGTTAAATCAATTTCCGAATTTGATTGGATATTCGAGTCAAAAGGATTTATTAAAACTGGAATGGATTTACCCTTGGAACTCAAGCTGGCTCGCATTTCATTTTCACGTAGTAAAAAAAGATAAATGATCGATGGTGATGATTCTAATTCAACCGTGCGTAACTGATGTAAATTCAAATAAAGATTTTTATCACGGAAAGTAATTGCAACACTACTGGTGAATAATTTAGGTAATGATTTTGAAATTTGTCTTGATAAACGCTTCTCTCGCGCTGTTAGGGGAGTCTGTGAAACAAATTTTGCAGCCAATTGCTCTGCAGCAGAAGAATTTTTAGTATTTCCACTGTTGGTTCCAAGATAATAGCTTGTTGTTCGAGTTAATGCTTTTGAAGCGTTTTCTTGGTTTTCTGAATTATTTTTATCTCGAAATAAAAATGAATGAACTTTTTTTAAAGTTGGTTTATTTGCAGAGTCAAAGGGTCTTGGTTGAACAGTAATTTCTGGAAGCACAGACTCAGCGAGAACTGGAGTATCAGTAAGAATTACAGATTCTGGTTGTATCTGTGAAACTTGATTGTTTGGTTGAACCGAAGGCGGAATAAATTTCTTTTCTAAAATCTCATGCGTGTCTTCACTTAATTTAGGTTTAATTTTATTAAACTTTTTTAAATCCGTCATGATCATTAACTTACCATCTTTATTAGCGCAATCTAGCCTCAGGCTTTTCAATGCTCCAAGAAAATCATTTAATTCAATACTCTGACCTCCTATTTTGATATTTACTCCATCCGTAATAATAGAAACAGCTCTTAAATTATCTTCAACATTAAAATTAGAAAATCCATAATGACTAAAAAACTCCTGGATTAAAACAAATCGACCAAAAAAATCTTTCACTTCTCTTAAAATTTCTAAATTACTATCATTTACCTCAATTGAAAAAATACTTTTATCGGTAGAAATATCTTGGATTTGAAATCTCATTAAAAATACTTTTTGAAATTGTGTTTTTTTTGAATTTGAAAAATTTAAGCGCAACGATAGAACATCTTCATGAAGAATAATTTTCGCCTCATCACGCAAAAAGGTTTTAATGCCAAATAAAAGCATTTGAAGTTGCTGGGTTGCTTCCGTAAGATCAGTTTTAAATTTCAAAGCTTCTCTCAGTGTATTTTCAGATGCAGCTTTAGAAAGTTTTTTAAATTGTATATTACAAGGAGAATTTAATTCAGCCTGTGAAAGAAATTTTTGACACAACATGATTTCAAATTCATTCAAAGCAAACTTAGGAATTAACTCATAAATTTTCTTTAAATAGGCTTCTTTAGTATATTCCTGATCTGTCATAGTTGAAGCACTGCTACTTTGCCCGCTAGGAGCAGCAATACTTTTAGTACTAATCATTTCAAAAACTATCAAAATCCTAGTGAACTGATACTCTAATTCAGGCTGTGCTTTAGAATTAGATCGCAACTTATTGAGAATTCCTTTGCGAGAGTCATATTTTTCACACATATTAGGCAGCGCATTCGTTTTAATATGGTTCAGCAATCGATTTAAAGAAACCTTATCATTCATAAAAAAACAATGCCATATCATCACAAGCATTTTTTTTAAAAATAGAATTTTAAGCTCTATAGTTTTAATTGTGACGAAATCCATTTCAAGAAATTTGTCGACTTCAGCAGCAACTGATGGGTAATTACTTATTTCTTGAATTCGATTTTTTATTTCGCTTATAATTCTTTTAGATTGAGCAGGCAGGGAAATTGGCTCATTTAAAAAACGATGATTCATGCATAACAGCAACATAAGAAAAGTGTATATCTCAAAATATATATTAAAAAAATCGAGTACAGTCTTACCACCAATTATTTTTTTATTTATCTTAAAGAGAAGGTGAAGAAACACATTGATAGCCTCGAGTGTTTTGTGATCATCTTCAACTCTTATTACGGGTATATTGCTGTAAAACTCTAGTATTTCCTGATGGAATATTTTAAGCCAGTAGTAATGCTTAAGATTAACATCTTGTGACACTATACTAGGCTCAATCAGTATGTCTCTATAACAGTACTCTGATAAGCATTTCTCTTCTATCAACAAAGGCGTCGAACCATATTGCAGTGCACTTATACGACTAAGGAGCAGCTCATATAATTCTTTGTTTTTTAAATTTTTATTAACAACATATAAATTAAAATATGAAGCCAACAAAATACTAAAAATTCGATTTCGCGTAATTATTTTTACTTCAGGCGAAATGATTAAGGTTAGCCGTCTATTTAGCTGTCTATTATTGATAAAATAAGTGACGAGAATAACTGTAACCATATTATTAATAAAATTAATAAACTCTTCGAGACTTTCAAAATTGAAAGGATGATTCTCTTTAAGTATTATTTCAAAATTCTCGATTAATCGCGATTCATAAGCTGTTGTTTCCGATCTAGATTTGGAGTCTAGACATTCACCGATTATCTCTCGACATATATAACTTAATAATTCAATTCTTTTTACAACCTCTAGACCTAATGATTCTTTTTCTTTTTGCATTACTGAAACGACTTCTTTTTTTTCTGCGAGAATAATTTCTTTTGAAGCATTATTAATATATGCAATTACCAATTGGTTTTCATTTTGACTCCGACATGCAATCATTACATAACAGGTTGCTTCGTAAATTAAAATGCCTTTTGATTTCAAATAAGCAATTTTTTCTGGCGAGATTTCTTTAACTATGGTAAATACATGTTCTTCTTTGGAATCCTTTAATCCTTTAAAAATTTCTTTTTCAAATCCCCCTAAGCGCTGTTCATTCCACCTAGGATTATCAAGCACTGAATTTTTAGAAAACAAATACCATGCATCATTTTCATTTACTCTAGACAATAACAGAGCATGAGCATGATTAATTAATCTATCGTATATCAAGACATTAGGTATCAATCTCGGTCGAACATCAAATTCAGTGTGTAAATAAAATGGATGAAGAATAATCTTAGTAGCAGCAGGTATTTTTTTAGCAAGTCCCTGTAAAGCATCGCTGATATTAGGAATAGCTTGAGTTCTTTCAAGGTTACATTTAAATTTTTGGTTAATCTGTTGCCTCAGTGTTTCAGGAATTGTTGCGCTTTGACACGATATGATTTTTACATCTCTTTTAATAACTTGCTGGATAATAGGAACAAGTATCTCTGGAGCAAGAATAAACATGATACGTTCTAAACTGAATCCATCGCGGTGGGCATTATCTGATTCACGATCCCCAGGCGCTTTTAAAATAAAAACAACCCACGCATTTAATCTGGCTATTAGCTCCCTTATTTGTTCATCAAGTAATTGAGATTCAAAATCCCAAGTTCTTTCGAGCGAGAGTTTGTATATGCACTCCTGCATTAAACAATTTGCATCTGAAGATTCAAGAGAAGGCGGTGTAAACTTGTCCATTGGTATTGAATAATTAACAGAGCGCGACTGCAATTGCGGTGGATTATTGAGTAATCTAGCGAGAGATTGTTTATTAAAAATCTCCACCGCTTCAGTGAAAGTTAGTGCAGTTTGTTCTGTATCCTTTGACATTTTTAAATCTCGAATCAGGTTTATATTTGGAAAGCACAAAAATGCGTGGCCTTGAAATTACCGCAGTATGTTTCAAATAGCGTTAGTATTTCTATCATCTTATCCGCTGACAGGGCGTTGTGAGATTTTTTTCCAAATTTGCGCCATTATAAATCACTTGCGCTAAAAAAGTATAATTTTATATCATTTTTCTATTAGAAGTATATAAAACTGTGGGACACTCAAATGCAAGGCTCCCACAATTCTATGTTCTCGCCGTTTTCCTCCCCTGAATCATCCGAATAATCCCTGAAAAGTCTAAATTTCCAAAACCTTCGTGAACAAACTCTTCATATAACATAGTCGCCTCAGCACCCAAAGCAGTAGCCGCCATAGCTGATTCCGCTGCCTTTTGACTGAGACGCAAATCTTTCAACATCATTTGAGCCGTAAAACCCGCTTGATACTTATTATTAGAAGGAACACCGGCTACCAAACCCGGGTAAGGACAGTAACTCGTTAAAGACCAGCATTGTCCGGAAGATTTAGAACTGATTTCAAATAATTTTTCAGGGGCGAATCCTAGCTTCTCGGCTAAAACAAATGCTTCAGAAACCGCGATCATAGAAATACCTAGAATCATATTATTACAAATTTTCGCTGCTTGCCCTGCCCCAGCAGCACCTGCATGAATTACATTTTTTCCGAGAACTGATAAAAATGGTTGCGCTCGTTTAAATGCTTCCTCTTCTCCACCCACCATGATCGTGAGTG
>JAFEDO010000103.1 GCA_018241565.1 Pseudomonadota bacterium | reverse complement strand
TTAAGAGTATCACCAAAGGAAATGTCATCGGGACCGTAAGACCACTCCATGTGGGCCGCACGATTCATGTCTGGGATATCCGAATTCAAAACGAAGCCAACGATCAACTCATTTGTGCCAGTCGATTGACCGTCAAAATTCTAGATAATAGTTAGAACGATAACTTTCACGCTTGTCTTTAAGTTACGCAAAAAAGCAATTTCGCCATATTGCGTAACTTGATCCCTAAGAGCTCGGCAAACAAACCTATCTCCACAAATTCGTTTTAGCGATATCAAGCACTTGATCGCCTTGACCATTAATGATGGCTTTAATCATGAAAAGACCAAAGCCTTTGATTTGTGCAGCACTAATGGTCGGTGGCATGACTAATTCAACTCGATTTACTTTAACATCGATGATGGCGGGGCCAGGGTGTGCGAATGCTTTTTTTAATTCATCATGAAGGTTGGCAGCATCATCAATATGAACGCCATAAATACCGACAGCCTTTGCCATATCTGCGAAATTAGGGTTATTTAACTCGGTGCCGTATTCCAACATGCCAGCAACTTTCATTTCCATTTCAACAAACCCTAAAGTGCTGTTGTTGAAGATGACCGCTTTTACAGGGAGTTTTTGTTGAATGAGTGTCAGGATATCTCCCATTAACATGGCGAATCCGCCATCGCCACACATAGCAACAACTTGCCGACCAGGAAAAGTCGATTGACTGCCAATAGCTTGTGCCAATGCATTTGCCATAGAACCATGATTGAATGATCCCAGCAAACGACGTTTACCATTCATTTTTAAATAACGTGCAGCCCAAACAGAAGGTGTTCCCACATCACATGAAAAAATAGTATTGTCATCAGCTAATTCACTGATTGTTTTTGCTAGGTACTGAGGGTGAATGATTTTTTTATTTGGTGTTGCTTTTGCTAAGTTGTCTAAATCTTGTCGGGATTTTTTGTAGTGGTTTGTTGCTTTATCCAAATGAGTTGTATCATCCTGTTTTTTTAGTAAAGGTAACAGAGCTTGAATCGTTGCTTTCACATCGCCAACAACACCAAGTTCGAGTGGCGTACGCTTTCCTAAATTTTCTCCACGAATATCAATTTGAATAATACGTGATTGAGAAGGGTAGAATTGTCGATAGGGAAAACTAGTTCCGAGTAGTAATAACGTATCACAGGCTTCCATTGCGTAATATCCTGATGCAAATCCAATGAGCCCTGTCATGCCGACATCATAAGGGTTGTTATATTCTACAAATTCTTTCCCACGTAAAGTATGTACCATTGGTGATTTCAAAGTATCACAGAGTGCCATCAGTTCGTCATGAGCGCCTGCACAACCATGACCACAAAATAAGGTTGTTTTTTTAGATTGATTTAATAAGTCGGCTATTTTTTTTAATTCATCAAGACTGGGTGTTACTACTGGTTGGGCAGAATAAAGTGCATGTTCAGTAATATTATTTTTAGCGTATTGTTGCGCAACATCTCCTGAAATAACCAACACAGCAACACCACGTTTTGTTATAGCTGTTTGCATGGCAATATTTAATAACCGAGGCATTTGTTCAATACATGAAACGATTTCGCAAAAATGACTGCATTCTTTAAATAAAATATTGGGATGCGTTTCTTGAAAATAATCACCGCCGATTTCTGGTGTCGGAATATGTGCTGCAATAGCTAATACCGGCGCGTGACTACGATGAGCATCATACAATCCATTGATCAAATGTGTATTGCCTGGACCACAGCTGCCCGCACAGACAGTGAGATTTCCTGTGAGCTGCGCTTCAGCGCCAGCTGCATACGCGGCAACTTCTTCATGACGCACATGGACCCATTCTATGGTTTTCTTTTTGGTGAGTGAATTAGTAATGCCGTTGAGAGAATCGCCAACGATCCCATAAATTCTTTTTATCCCAGCGCTTTCTAAAGTGTCAACCAAGATATCTGCAACAGTCTTTGTAGCCATAACAATCTCCATATAATAAAAAATGATGCTGAGTAAAGAGGGGATATGATATAGCACATAAGTGCGTAGTCGAGAATTTTTAGGAATTACTAACCTAGAAAAATATGATTTTAAGATCTGAGAAATTTCTCATATAATCCTAACATAATAGGATTATATAAGGAAATCAGTGAAGCAGGTTGTTAAAACCTAATCTAGTAGGATTTTTGCAATGAAAAAAATTAAAAAACTGGATACTCCAGATCTTAGCCAAAGGCTGACTGCAGTATTATTAGGGCAAGCAATTAAGGCAAGGCGAACACAAAGCAAACTACGATTAAAGGATGCAGCCGCTCTCTGTGGTGTTGCTAAGCATACTTTCATGAAGATAGAGCAAGGACAACAAGCTAGCCAATTTGGTAATGTGCTAAAGATATGTTTCGGATTGGGCATCAAGTTACGCATAGTACCTTGGCTTAGTGAAGATGAGGTTAGTAATGAGTGGTACTGATCTGAATTGTGTATCTATTTCCGCAAAAAGGCGAGCTGTAAATTGGCTCCCCGGGACGGGCTCGAACCGCCGACCTAATGATTAACAGTCATCCGCTCTACCGACTGAGCTACCGGGGAATGTGGGTCAGGTATGTTACTGACCAGAGGAAAAAGGTCAAGAATTTTTTCCTGAAATTACCTTTTCTAGGCGATTTAATGCATCTTCTAGCTTACTCATGCTGGTTGCAATAGAAAGTCTGACACAGCCCGGAGCTCCGAAGGCAGAACCAGGAACGAGAGCAACACCTACAGTCATCAGAACGTGTTCTGTGAATTCGACGTCATTATGCACATTGGGTAATTGGTCGATGACTTTTTGCATATTAGGAAATAAGTAAAAAGCACCATCTGCGGGAATGCATTCTACTCCCGGCATAGCTTTTAATCGGTTACACACAAAGTCATGTCGTTCTTTGAAAGCTTTTACCATTTCTTTAATCGAACTTTGATCTGATTTTAAAGCGAATTCAGCTGCTTTTTGTGAGATGGATGTTGGATTGGAAGTACTTTGAGATTGCACATTTTTCATGGCAGCAATGAGTTTAACCGGGCCTGCAGCATACCCAATGCGCCAACCAGTCATCGCATAAGCTTTAGAAACACCATTTAACACAATCGTGCGATCGTACAATTCGGGACATGCATTCAGAATATTGATGAAAGGTTCTTTCGCCCACAAAATATGTTCATACATATCATCAGTCGCAACCAAAACGTGTGGATGTTTCAACAATACTTTTGCAAGTGCCGCTAATTCCGCTTTGGTGTAAGCAACGCCCGTAGGGTTAGAAGGGCTGTTAATCACAAATAATCGAGTTTTTGGGGTAATCGCTTTTTCTAATTGTTCGGGAGTGATTTTATAATTTTGTTTGATATCAGCTGTAATAATCACAGGATTTCCGCCAGCAATTAAAACCATATCTGGGTAAGATACCCAATAAGGCGCCGGGATAATGACTTCATCGCCCTCATTAATGAATGCTTGGCATAAATTGAAGAAACTTTGTTTGCCTCCGCATGAGACAAGAATTTGATTAGGTTTGTAGTCTAATCCATTATCACGAGAGAATTTTTCAATGATGGCTTGCTTTAATCCTGCAGTGCCATCAACGGCTGTATATTTGGTGAAGCCTTCTTGAATTGCTTTAATTCCTGATTGTTTAATATGTTCAGGTGTGTCGAAATCTGGTTCTCCAACCCCGAGATCAATAATGTCTTTCCCTTGGGCTTTTAATTCAGTCGCACGAGCAGACACGGCTAATGTGGGAGAAGGTTTGATTCTTTGTACGCGGTTTGAGAGTTGGATATCCATTGTTAACTCCTGACAATTTAAAAGAAGGGTATTCTTACATATCTTGAAGTTTCATGGAATCATTCAAAGCAATCAGCTAACAATGTTTTTATTTTTTACCAAAAAAAATCGCTACAGAACGCTGGCGATTTGGATCGGTATTAGTGCTATTACCAGCACGAGTCTGGGAAGCTGCTGCTTGAGATGAACTAGGCGCACCCAAAATTGCAGTTTGAGAAGATATATTGGTAGTACCATGCTGTGAAGACGCCTGAGATGACGACCTAGGTGTACCGAAAAATCCAGCTGGAGTAGACGCATTTTTATATAAACCATGCATGCTTTCTGCAGAGCTTGGCCCTGATAATGTCAAGTCATTATCTTTTTTATATGCAAACGATATTAAAGGTAGATATCTCAAATCGGTTTCAGATAGCTGCTTACTTTTTATTAATTCTGCAATGGCTTGGCCAAATTGCTTTTTTAACTCATGGACTGTTTGTGTTGATAGAACTTCAGTCGCATCAACCACAAGCATATATTCAACATCATTAGGTATGTTCGCACCATTTTTTTTGGCTTGAGTGAATAAGTATAATAATTCATTTCCTCCCGTGAAACTGTTTTTAGCACAGAGTGAGTCATGTAGTTCGGAACCTTTCTTGGAATATAATTTATAAGCGGTTACTTTAAAAATATTGCATGCAATCTTGAGATGCCCACAAAATCCCGCACTACCCGCTGGATAATTAACGAGTAATTTAGCAATCGTTGATCCATAAGGATTTCTTTCATCTTCAGTTTGCACGGTTTCTTGTTTGTGAAGAAATAAAACTCTGTTTCTAATAATTGTGTTACTGCTACAAGTTTTAAAGAGACTTTCAACTCTATTTCCTGGCGCTGTGCTTAAAGGAATTCTAGGGAGAGCTGCTTGACTTTGAAGCGTAGAAGTAGAAGAAGACTGAGGCAATGAGCTTTCTGGGTTTATGTTTGAAACATTTCCTGAGGGTACATGAATAGGAATATCTTTTGCTGCTGAAGAAAATGCTGCTATTAGTGTTGGTGATTCCAAATCTAATATTTCTGTGTCAAAACGAGTCCTCTTATGCTGACCACTTATATTATCGTCACTTGATTCAGTTTCAGTGGTGATTGCTCCAGGGACAGGGAAAACTTCTTCTGGCTCAGTTGTAATGTCTATTTCTGTGAAGCTTCTTTTTGTCTTCTGAGAACTTGAACTAGGGGGTAATAATTCAACAAAATTTTGACCTGGTTCTTCAGGCGTTGAATGTGGTGCAGATGGTATACTTTCATCTTCTTCTGACTTTTCTTTATCTGATGAATGTTGTGAAGCTAGTTGTACCGGCGATGGTGGCTGTATGGTAGTTCTAGCAGGCGCTGGAGAATTATTTGTTTTTTCTGAGATTACTACGATATTAGAAAAAATGGCTGAAGTTAGTAGCAATTGATTTTCTTTTTCCTGAGCCATAGTAGGGAAACTGATCCCAGTATTAAAAATCGCTGTGCTAATGAGAGTTTTCTTAGGGCTGTCAGGTAATGCTCCTGTAGAGCCAACCGGCGGCCGTCTAGGGCTGCTAGGCTGTATTAGTTTGGGAGGACTTTGAGGCGTCAAAGGCTTCGAATCACTAGTACTAGTATTTTTAGCAAGTACTTCTTTCATTGTAAATTCTCTCATTGAGTAAGCAAATGCTTCCTTACCAATTGAGGAATTTTCAAAAATCAGTTTTCATTTCATAACGAATGTAATGCGCAATAGTTTTTTTATACGAATGGATAAAAAAACTGTGTATCCTTTATTATTCTGTAATCGCAAACTGCGAAAAAAGTCATTTCCATAGTATTTAACTTTGCGCTTCGTCTGAAGCAGAAAACACCATTTTGAAATTCCTTAGTCAAACTCGCCTATTTCCAAACTCCGTAGCAAGTTTGCCAGAAAGGACAATCCTGATTCCTTACTGCAAAAAACTTAGAATCAGTCCATTGAGAGGTCTTGTAAATCCGTTGCATCCGCAACATCAACTGTAGGACGGATGATATTCAGTAATCCATTACAACTTATTACTTATCACATCCGTGAAATGATTAGTTTCTCATTAAGAAAAACGCGCGGAATATAACAATGCATTTTTCTTATGTCACTAAAAATATCGAAGAAAATTATACCCTACTAAATCTTCTTCAAATAACAATGTTAAGTGTAGTTGAGAAACCTTAAGGAAATCTTAAGAAAACACGAAAAAACGGATATTTTTATTATGCGGATGGGTAATTTTTTCGTGTATTTCTCAAGTGCTAAGAAAGCAAAAACGACTTGAAATCCAGGCATTATTTGAAATGTATATAAAATTTTGGATAACTATTTGTCGGGGGAGTTAATAATTCCTTAAGAATAGAGACATAAAATTGCTATGTTTTTATTAACTACAAAATTGTGAGGCCGATTTATGCCTAGAAATTGTGGATCTGTTTTAGTGGAAATTGGTGGGGGAACTTATAGGGTTTCGAAGCAGACTTTTAATCTTCTGAGTCACATCTTGTTTCCTAGCATAAATATAGCGGTAACAGGGGTGCAATCTCTCGTATTGGCAATACTGGCTCTCAAGGGTGTAGAGAAAGTGAGTGGGGTACAAGATATTTATTTTGATCCTTCTAGTGTTACTTTTTGGCGAGGAATGAGCTTTGCTGTGGGTACACTTTTGATTAATAGTATTATCAACTATTATTACAACCGTCGAACTGCGAAAAGCTTTACAAAAGCTATGAAAGAGATGCATTTAAGAGAGTTACTTTCTATTTTGTTGAGTGGCGACATCTCTCAAGGGGTTCAAGCTAGCAAATTAGCACTGAAACGAATAGCTTCTTTATGGTATTTCATACCAGGTGTTATTGCAGCTGCCACGACAGCTTCCATGACTGTTCAGGCATGGTCAGGATCAGGATTACCTGAAGAGTGGATGGACGTTGGGTTAACAGGGCTTATGTTATTTGTTAATTGCTCGGGTGCACTGACTACTCGAGCAATAGGTGTCAAAGATTTCAAGGGAGATTTTGGAAAAATACGAGATTTTATCAGAAGCTTTCAGCTTAACCCTCGTTTTATTAAGTCGGCATTAAAAATGTATGGCATTCAATTTGTATCAGCCATGCTTTCATTATTAGTAACAGGTATATTATTTATGGCCTTGGGAGTCAGTGGGATTCAGTATATGTTAAGTTGTCTCCCGGAATTTATTAGTGGGAATATGCCTGATAAATTTTCTCAGGTTTTATTTTCTGCATTCGGAGTTGTTGATGCAGAGGTAGAAATGACAGCGGTACATCTGGTACGTACTTGGTTGGTGTTAGTGGGTGCGCTTGTTTCAGCGGGCATTAATGAAATATTTTGGATGCGTCATTTTTGGAAACTGCTAGAAACTTTTTGTGAGTATTTTTCAGAAGCTCGTCATATTGTTTTTGGGCGATTGGAAGGAAGTTTTTGGGCCAACACAGGTAGGCGTGTTCTAAAAGTTGTTGAGGTAGGGACTTTAGTTCTTGCATCTGCTGTGTCAGGTGCAGGGATGGCTGCAAGTGCTCAAAAGAATCTTCCTGAATTGGATATAATTCAGTATTACTGGATTGTTTTTGTTTTTGCGGCAATTATTAATTTTAGAATGACGATGTTCATGCTTTTAGATGTCGATCTATTAGATGTTCTCCATTCTCAAGTGACTCGTGTTTCTGGTTGGGGACAAACCGTTGTTAACGGTGCAGAGTCAGTGGTTAGAGGCGTGGGATCGGCGTTTAATAGTGTGAAAGCAGTGGTTTGTTGCGGTAATAGTAATGATACAGCAGAAACTCGGGAACTTGATCAGTTAATGCGTCAGTCAGATATAGAGGGTGGTCAAGGAAGCAAATATGGTACTGACCATTCTGACAACATACTGTCTTTAGCGATGGATGGTGATTCGAAATCACCGTATGAGCTACGCTCATCACATTAGGTAAATGAGGTAAATCGCTGTAGAATCTTGTCCCTATTGATTGATGCGCGTGGACTCTATGAGCGAAAGCTTCAAAATTCATTCACCATTTCAGCCGGCAGGGGATCAACCTGCCGCTATTAAACAATTGTTAGAAGGCATTTCTGCAAACCATAAACATCAAACCTTATTGGGTGTGACGGGTTCAGGAAAAACATTCACCATTGCTCACGTCATTGAAAAAATTTCACGCCCTACTTTGATTCTCGCACCTAATAAAACACTGGCTGCTCAATTGTACGGAGAATTCAAAGAATTTTTTCCCAATAATGCCGTTGAATATTTTGTTTCTTATTATGATTATTATCAACCAGAAGCTTATGTTCCCTCGTCTGATACTTATATTGAAAAAGATGCTTCTGTTAATGAACATATTGAGCGAATGCGTTTGTCAGCAACGAAAGCTTTATTAGAAAGAAAAGATGTCGTGATCGTTGCCACTGTTTCTGCTATCTATGGCTTGGGAGATCCTAAGTCTTATCACAGTATGATTTTGCATTTGAGTCGCGGAGATAAAATCGATCAACGTACTTTGTTACGCCGCTTAGCAGAATTGCAATATACACGGAATGAAATTGATTTTTCTCGCGGGACTTTTCGAGTGCACGGCGATGTGATTGATATCTTTCCGGCAGAGTCTGATGATGAAGCCATTCGTGTGGAATTATTCGATGAAGATATCGAGAATATTACCTGCTTTGATCCGTTGACGGGTGAAGTACGAAAACGTATTCCGAGGATTACTATTTTCCCTAAAACACATTATGTGACTCCACGTCAAAAATTATTAGACATGGTTGACGAAGTGAAATTGGAGTTAAAAGATCGTCTCGAATATTTTCGATCGGTAAATAAATTAGTAGAAGCACAACGATTAGAACAACGTACGGCATATGATATCGAAATGATTTTAGAGTTAGGATATTGTTCGGGTATAGAAAATTATTCGCGTTATTTGTCAGGACGAAATGCAGGCGAGCCACCTCCTACATTATTTGATTACCTGCCTTCAAATGCTTTATTGGTCATAGATGAATCTCATGTCACTATTCTTCAATTAGGGGGCATGTCTAAGGGAGATAGAGCGCGTAAAGAAAATTTAGTGGAGTACGGATTTCGATTACCTTCTGCATTAGATAATCGACCACTGCGTTTCGAAGAGTTTGAAGCGCGAGAACCACAAACGATTTATGTGTCTGCAACGCCGGGCTCATATGAAATACAACATTCATCTGCAGTTGTTGAGCAAGTGGTTCGTCCTACAGGATTGATTGATCCTGAAGTTGAAGTACGAACTGTTGCGGGACAAATTGATGACTTACTCTCTGAAATTCACAAACGAACAAAAGTAAATGAAAGAGTATTAGTGACGACATTAACAAAACGTATGGCAGAAGATTTAACCGAATATTTAAATGATCACAAAATTCGGGTGCGTTACTTACATTCAGATATTGATACGGTGGAACGCGTAGAAATTATTCGAGATTTGCGACTAGGAAAATTTGATGTGTTGGTGGGCATCAATTTATTGCGTGAAGGGTTAGATATGCCGGAAGTTTCTTTAGTTGCGATCTTAGATGCCGATAAAGAAGGTTTCTTACGTTCTGATCGTTCATTGATTCAAACCATCGGTCGTGCGGCAAGAAATATCCATGGTAAAGCCATCTTATATGGTGATGTATTAACAGGTTCCATGAAGCGAGCGATAGAAGAAACTAATCGTCGTCGCGAAAAGCAAATTGAGTTTAATCAAAAGCATGGGATTACGCCTAAGGGGATCCAAAAAGCAATTCAAGATATCATGGAAGGTGCTCATGCGACTGAGACCGGTGATAAACGGTACTTCAAAGTGGCGGAGCAGCAAGCCCAATATGAAGCTTTGTCTCCTCAGCAAATGGCTAAGAAGATGAAACAATTAGAACAAACCATGTTGGAACATGCTCGTAATTTAGAATTTGAAGAAGCCGCAAAGCTCAGAGATGAGTTAAAGGCTCTCGAGGCGGGGCTCATTGGGATAAGTTCTTAGGGAGAGTAATGGTAGGACCCCTTCGACCCAATCTCTGATTTACATCTCCGCATTTCTATATCTCATTGTCGAACCGCCATGTTCTATGATATTTTCCCCCACCTTCAGATCTAATAGGCACGTAGCTCAGTGGTAGAGCACCACCTTGACATGGTGGTGGTCGTTGGTTCGATCCCAATCGTGCCTACCAATAGAATCAATATTGACTCACAGACTCATTTGATCGATAATAACACAGTTTTTTTATTAACTCACCTATACTATTAGCAGTAACCTATGCCAAAAACAAAACCCAAAGAGTCACAAATAACACGCCAAGAACGATTAGAAATAATATTTAAATGGCAAGAACAGATAAAGAATGCGGAAAGGGATTTAATTACACCACTTGGAGATTTTATTAGCCTTTTCTTATTTCCTGCTTTGGTTTTTTTCTATCTTCACATTTTTAGTCGTTTTAGAGACACATATGTTGAATTAGCCAACACACAGGATCGAGCACGGTATCAAGAGGGAATTAAAAAGTTTTATGAAGAAAGCCGCAGTGCGGAAGGTGTGAGAAAGTGTAGATCATACCTTGATGCTCAGATACCTTTGTATGAAAATCATTTAGTTGAATGGAGTCAGCCATTAAATATTGTAGAGACAGAAACAAATGCTACTTTAAAATATCATTTTGCCGACCTTGAAACAGCTGGCGATCGTCACTTGCTGCACGCTCTAGCGAAGATTGGCGCCTACTTTCCAGAGGTAGATGGTCATATCAAGAAAATATACATGGAAGTTATCAATGCTACGTTAATGTGTACTTTACAGTTGGTAGAGCCAGCACCGATTCAATATGAGGAACTTCTGCGTGATATACCCGAATTATCTCAATGTAAGCGTAGTTTTGCTTGTCCTGGTGATTTTGAACAAAAATTAAGTGCTGTGCGGTTAGTTGAAATTCTTAAACGACTTTGGCGAATATATGCAGATTTTGATGCATATTTGCTTCAAATTATCGACGAGACAATAGGACTCCATTTCAATAAAGCAGCGTTTTCCGCACTCATAGCAGTTTCTGCCGCTACTGGTATTGTATTAAAACCATTAGTAACACGTTTGTTACGACCTATTTTTCCTTTACGTTTATATATTAATCCTAAGTTTTATCAGCCAATGCAACATGAAACAAAGTCTGATGTGAGTTTAGAAAATTTCCAAAAAGAAATGGAAATAGCTGTTGCTAATCTTGCACGTTATGCAAACCGAAATAAAAAAATATCCAAAATTCTTTATGCGCTCATCATCGCTATTGGATTAACTGTTTATTTCACGGTTGCTACGAGTAATATGGTTCTGTTGATAGTTCCTGTTGTTATAAGTGCAATGCTACAACTTACTTTAACTTATAATGCAAGCGCGAGAGAAAAAAATCGTGTTACAAAACAATTGAATGGATTAGAAAATAAACTCAAATCGATAATGGGTATTGATAAGCAGTGCTTTCAGATAATCCGTGAGCCACAACAACAAGCACACACTAGTATTGTTAGAATCAAGATCAATAAAAAGCACGAAGTTCTTAGTGCTCAAAAAATTGCTAAGTTGTTGGCGAATAGCCTTCTTAGATTCAAAGTTTGGTTTTACATAAAAGACAGTGAAATTATTTTGCCGGCTGCTTGTGGTTTAAATGATCCTGCCCCGATCAAAAATCATTTTGATCGAGCGCTGAAAAGAGCTATTGAAGTTAAAGCATTAAAACAAAAGATGCGTGGTGAACTTGCCATTTGTATGCGAGATAAATTTGAAACGCCATTTGAAATTAATATTATTCAAGATGTTGAAGGACTAGAGCAATTACAAATTGTTGTAAAAAAATCACGTTACAAAGCTGTTAATAAATATTTAAAAGATTTAGGGTTCATAGATAAGGGGAAATATTTAGAATTTATTGCTTTTGCTATGAATGACTCAAAATTACAAAACGCTTGTCGCAACTTAAAAAGCTTTGATATTCAACAAGCAGAAGATCAAATTAATTCCATACCAGCAGCTGTTTCCCTCACATCAATGGCGACATCGAATCCTCATAGAACAAAGGAAAAGTTTGTTGCTGCTGACATTCTTGAAGAATCTGAAACCAAAATAGAACCACAAAAATCAATTATTTGGCCAAAATGCGGCGCAAGATTTCCTGATAAGGGCGTTTCTGTAGTTGAAGGTACTATTAATCAATATCTGTTTTGGGATTTAACGCCTGATGATTTTGGTGATTTTCCTCAAAGTTATGAGTCATTTAAAGAGAAATCAACTCAGCTCGCATCAAGGGCCCATGATGCGCAAGGAATCAAGGTAAGGCCTACCTACGGCAGAGGTAGGTCTGGCCAGTATCAATTCTTTGATGCACGCATTAAGCGAGTAGGCGATCAAGGCGATAAAACCGTTTATCTCAGTATCGAAAAGGGCCCTGGGGGAGAAACACTTTACAGAACAGAAGGATTTGGCGACGCTCACCGCAAGCTTAGACGTTGAGCCTTCGCTAGTGGGGCTACTTTTCTAGCGCGGCGTCGTGCCTACATTGTCTCATTACTGCCCATAGTCCCGAAAACTCATGAATCGTGAATTCCCTGATATTGCCGGAATGTCCCTTCGCTGATTCCTAACATTGAGACCGCTCTTCTAGCCTAATTCTTTGCTTGTGAAATAGAACAATTAGCTTTAAAATCCGCCAACTTATTTTTCCCTCGGGTAAAAAGAAGGTTTTCTATAAGATTAACGGGAAGGAGTTTGTTATTAGTCTAACAGCGAGTCGCCTAACTGATCGGGTAAGAGTTAATGAGCAGATCAGGGCGCCAAAAATCCGAGTGATTGGAATCGATGGTGAACAATTGGGTGTTATGTCAGTTCCCGAAGCATTGCGTGCTGCGGAAGAAGCTGCGTTAGATTTAGTGGAGATTTCTCCAAATTCGGATCCCCCTGTTTGTCGAATCATGGATTATGGAAAGTATCTTTTCGAGCTTAGCAAAAAACAAGCTGCAGCCAAAAAGAAACAAAAGATTATTCATGTGAAGGAAATTAAATTCCGTCCAACGACGGAAGAAGGAGATTATCAGGTAAAACTACGCAACCTGATACGTTTCCTAAATAGTGGCGACAAAGCAAAAGTAACGGTACGTTTTCGTGGTCGTGAAATTGCTCACCATGAGTTGGGTTTACGTTTGATGCAACGTCTTCAAACTGATCTACTCGAGTATGGTGTTGTTGAACAGGAAGTTAAAAGAGAAGGTCGCCAAATGATCATGGTGTTTGCGCCGAAGAAAAAGGCGTAAATTTATTTAACCTAATACACATTAAATAATGTTTATGTGTTTTAGAGATATGTTCGACAGAGTTGAACATATAATGCGGAGTTACATCTCATGCCAAAATTAAAAAACCACAGTGGAGCGTCCAAGCGCTTCAAAGTAAAGGCAAATGGTTCAGCCAAATGTCGTCGTGCCTATCGCAACCACATCTTGACTAAGAAAACCACTAAGCAAAAACGAAAGTTACGAGTAGCGGGCCGAATGGTTCATGACTCTGATTTGAAATCAGTACATCGTTTATTGCCAGTACAAGTTTAATTTTATTTAAGATTATTTAGGAGTTTATTATGCCAAGAGTAAAACGTGGTGTTACCGCAAGAGCACGTCATAAAAAAGTTTTGAAACAAGCGAAAGGATATTACGGCGCGCGTAGTCGTATTTATCGAGTTGCCAAACAAGCAGTGACCAAAGCAGGTCAATATGCTTATAGAGATCGTAAGGTTCGTAAACGTGAATTCAGAGCATTATGGATTGTTCGTATCAATGCAGCTGCACGTGAATGTGGTCTTTCATACAGTCGTTTAATCAGTGGTTTGAATAAAGCAGCGATTGAAATCGATCGTAAAGTGTTAGCGGATATTGCTGTTCACGATAAAAATGGTTTTGCAGCAATTGCTGAAAAAGCTAAAGCTGCCCTAGCGGCGTAGTGGATGCCATGGAAGATCTGCCTAGACTGTTGGAACAAGTAGAACGCGAGATCCATTCTGCGGAAGATCTCGCGACGCTAGAGCAGGTCAGAGTCAATTATTTAGGTAAAAGTGGTGTGATCACCGCTTTGCTTAAATCCATCGGACAATTATCTCCCGAAGAAAAAAAGCAAGCAGGTCAAATCGTTAATCAAGCCAAAGTTCGTGTGAATGAATGGCTTGAAGCGAAAGTAGCCGTTCTTCAACGTCATGCATTGAATTCAAAATTAGCGGCAGAAACCATTGATGTGACTTTGCCTGGGCGAGGTCAGCAATCAGGGTCTCTGCATCCGGTGACAAAAACTCGTCAGCGCATTGAAGATTTATTTCAGCAATTGGGTTTCGAAGTGGTTGAAGGTCCGGAAGTTGAAACGGGTTACTATAATTTTGAAGCATTAAATATTCCAGAGCATCATCCGGCTCGTGCCTCTCAAGATACTTTTTATTTTGGAGATGGCAGCTTGCTCAGAACACATACGTCGCCTGTGCAAATTCGATCAATGGAACAACGAAAACCTCCGCTACGTTTAATTGCGCCTGGTCGAGTGTATCGTTGTGATTATGATGCAACACATACTCCGATGTTTCATCAAGTCGAAGGATTAATGGTTGGTGAATCCGTTAATTTTGCGCATTTGAAAGGCGTATTAACACATTTTTTACGATGTTTTTTTGAATCAGAATTAGATGTTCGGTTTCGACCTTCTTATTTTCCTTTCACGGAACCATCTGCTGAATTGGATCTGCAATGTGTAAATTGTCATGGCAAAGGTTGTCGAGTTTGTAAATTCACAGGATGGTTAGAAGTCGGTGGTTGTGGGATGGTTCATCCCAATGTTTTAAAAGCAGTAAATATCGATAGTGAAAAGTATACAGGTTGGGCTTTTGGAATGGGGATTGATCGTTTAACTATGTTACGTTACGGCATTGACGATCTGAGACTCATGTTTGAAAATGATTTACGTTTTTTACGGCAATTCTAACAATGCAATTTAGTCAAAATTGGTTACAAGCATTACTCGGGAAAGTCATCAGTACAGAAACACTTGTTTCTGAGTTGACGATGGCAGGTATTGAAGTGGGTTCAGTCAAATCTGCCAGTGGAGAATTTTCAAAAGTAGTTATTGGACAAGTCGAAGCAGTTGAACCTCATCCTGAAGCTGATCGCTTAAAACTTTGTACTGTGAATATTGGTTCAGAACCACTTTTAAAAATAGTGTGTGGAGCCAAAAACGTTCAACCAACCATGAAGGTAGCCGTTGCGTTAATTGGTGCAAAATTACCGAATAATATTGAAATTAAAAAAGCAAAACTTCGTGGTGTGACTTCAGAAGGCATGTTGTGTTCTACCAGTGAATTAGGGTTAACAGAAACCAGCGAAGGGATTATGTCTTTACCTTCTGATGCGCCACTCGGCAAAGATTTGCATGAATATTTTGATTTACCCGATCAAATTCTTGAATTAGAAATTACGCCTAATCGCGGAGATTGTTTAAGTATTACGGGCACTGCTCGAGAAGTGGCGTTGTTATTACGCTTGGATTGGCATGCATTAAAAATAGAATCAGTATCAGCTGTTCTCTCTGAACAATTACCGATTGAAATATCAGCTCCAGAATATTGTAGTCATTATATGGGGCGAGTGATTCGCCAAATTAATTCTGCAGTTGAATCTCCCATTTGGTTACAAGAAAAATTACGTCGTAGTGGGATCAGAACCATTCACCCAGTTGTAGATGTCACTAATTATGTGATGTTGGAATTAGGGCAACCGCTCCACGCGTTTGATTTGAAAAAAATTGAAGAAAAAATCACGGTGCGTTTAGCTAAGAAAGGCGAAACCTTAGAAACACTCGATGGCACAACCATTACATTAGATGAAAAAAGTTTAGTGATTGCGGATAGCAAAAAAGCATTGGCTTTAGCAGGTGTGATGGGTGGAAAAGCATCGGGCGTGACATTAGAAACGATGGATATATTTTTAGAATCTGCTTTTTTTGCCCCTGAAAAAATCATCGGGAAAGCACGACAATATGGTTTACAAACGGATTCATCATATCGCTATGAAAGAGGGGTTTCTCCAGAATTACAAAGCATCGCACTAGAACGCGTAACACAATTAGTATTAGAAATTTGTGGTGGCAAACCAGGACCAGTCATTGAAAAAACGGCTGAAGAATATCTTCCCAAACAAAAACTAGTGTCATTGCGCCATTCAAGATTAAAGCGAATCTTAGGTTTGGATATTCCAGAAGAACAAGTAGAAGATATTTTAAAAAGATTAGGGATGGAAGTTTATAAACAAGGCGAGCAATGGGAAGTGCATGTCCCGTTATATCGTTTTGATATTTCTATCGAAGAAGATTTGATTGAAGAAGTCATTCGTGTATTTGGATATAATAATTTACCGACGGAATTACCCACAGAAAAATTTCATATATCTTCATTATCCGAAACCAAAATCGATCATCGACAATTGCAGAGAGTGCTCATTGATCGGGGATACCATGAAGTGATTAACTATAGTTTCATCGATCCCAAAACACATGCATTACTATATCCTGAGCAGGCTTCATTATCTTTGAGTAATCCTATCTCTGCTGAGCTTTCAGTGATGCGTACCAGTTTGTGGGGTGATTTGCTAAGCACGGTTTTATATAATCGAAACCGACAACAAGAAAGATTACGATTATTTGAATCAGGATTAGTTTTCTTACCAGAGTCTAATGGATTAAAACAAATACCTATGCTGGCTGGAATCGTTGTAGGCAATGTCGATCCAAAACAATGGGGTACAAAAGCACGCGATGCCGATTTCTATGATGTGAAAGCTGATATAGAAGCATTATTAGATATAACCCATCAAGCAGAAAATTTTGAATTTGTGGCTGCAGAAAATTCAGCGTTACACCCAGGACGTTCTGCTAAAATTATTTTAAATGAAAAAGTTGTAGGATGGATTGGTGCGTTACATCCTAGAATTGAACAAGCACTCGATTTAAATCAACCAGTATGGGTATTTGAATTGAACTTAACGATTTTGAACCAAGTTTTTTTACCTCAGTTTAAAGCGATTTCGAAATATCCCGCAATTTCTCGCGATATTTCTTTTTTGATTGATGAAAAAATTTGTTTTTCAAAAATAAAGGATGCCATTCGGCAAGGCGATAACTCTATACTACAATCTATACAATTGTTTGATGTGTACCAAGGTAAGGGTGTAGAGCCAGGGAAGAAAAGTTTAGCCATTAGTTTTACTCTTCAACATCCTGATCGGACTTTAGTGGATACTGAAGTTTCTGATTGGATGAGCCATGTTATTCAACGATTAAAACAATCATTCGATATTGTTTTAAGGGAGGGCCCATGAATGCACTCACAAAGGCAAAATTAGTAGAAAGACTATTCGAGCAGCAAAAACTAAATAAGCGAGTTGCAAAAGCATTTGTAGATTATTTCTTTGAGCATATGTGTTCGATACTAGAAACAGGACATTCGATTAAATTTTCAGGGTTTGGGAATTTTTATCTTCGAGACAAGACAGAGCGTCCTGGCCGCAACCCCAAAACAGGGGAAGTCTATTCTGTAGCGTCTAGAAGAGTTGTCACTTTCCGTGCGGGACATAAGTTAAAAGTGAGAGTTGAACAGTCTGTGAGTGCATCATCGTAACTCGATTTTCACTTTGCTTTAATTTTATGTATCATCCTTGTTCCTTTCTCGGGGCGTAGCGCAGCCTGGTAGCGTACTAGCATGGGGTGCTAGTGGTCGCTGGTTCAAATCCAGTCGCCCCGACCAATTTTTTTGGTTACGAACAAATCTCTTTTCTTTGGATGCCTATATTTTTATGGAGATAATAAAATGATTGACAGAGAAAGAGCTTGGAAATTCGCTCATGAGTGGCTCGATGCATGGAATAAGCATGATGTGGATCTTATTATGGAACATTACGCGGATTCGATTGAGTTTTGTTCTCCCGTTGTGCAAAAGGTTTTAGGTGATCCGAAAGGAGTAGTTTCTGGAATCAGTAGTCTGCGAGACTATTTTTCAAAGCAACTAAAGAAATTTTCTACCTTGCATTTCCAATTGCTGGATGTGTTTACTTCCCCGCAAAGCATCGTTTTATACTATAAAATTAATCGGGGGTTGTTGGCCGCAGAAGTGATGCTATTAGACGAGCATATGAAAGCGACAAAGGTTTATGCCAACTACGATAAAAACGACGTTGGTTGATTTATTACTGAATATAACCCATTGAAAAATAAATAATTTTTATATCCCCAAGCTTTTGTCAATTTTCTTCCTGGCGTAAAAATATACTGCTGCTACACTCAGGTTATGAGAGTCAGTTTATGGAGAAACGATTGGATCGGTGATTGTTCGGAGGAACATTAGGTCAACCGGGTGGTTAGGAGGTATATATGCAAATCGTATTCAAAGGTCATCATACCACTGAGGAAGCAGCGGAAAGCATGGTTGGGATTTTGAAATTATTTAAAGAGCGTTATGGAATACAAAATTTCCGACAGATTTTCTTAGATGTCACTTTATTGAATCAACAAGGAGAAGATGTTGAATTAGTGGATGCGACAACTTCAGAAGTATTAGGTGTTTTTGAAATTCAAAAATCTATGCCATTCGACGCACCTAGTTTTGAAAAACCTAAATCGAAATCAAAGCCAGCATTACCATCGAAAAAATCGCATTTACGCTTAGTGGTAGATAATACAAAGAAAGCAAAATAGCTCTATCATTCTAGCCTTCAATAGCAATGGAGTTAGGCTCGATTGCTTTTCTATCTATATGTCCGGTCGACTCATAATCACAAAAAAGCAATTGAGTCTCTTCTTATTATTTCAACCAAAGTCATACCGTAATTCTCAACACAAAACTAATAGGTACTTTACCCTGCTTGATAAAAGCATGAATGAATAATTCAGTGGATCAAATCAATGGCCTCAATCCACAGAAATCTAATAAAAAAACAATTCATGATAGCCATGCACAATAATTGATAAGTCATGTAAATTTGTGGTTTATAAATGACCACATAAAGCACTTGCGCAGTCTTGAATATAACAAAATATAACTTATAATATAACAAGGAATAGTCATGGCTTATGAAGTTCTCATTAAAAGACAAGCTAAAAAGAAATTGCAGAGTTGATCTCGAACAGACCGAGTGAGGTTAACGGAAAAGATAGAGTTACTGGGGGAAGATCCAGATAACGAAGAGCTCGATGTAAAACCTTTGCTAGGGCAGCCCTACTATCGGATGCGAGTGGGTCATTGGCGTGTGATCTTTGACAGGCAAGATGAATTAAAAATTATTGCGATCGAGAGAATTAAACCTAGGGGAGATGTATATCAATGAGATTACAAATTATTAAATCAGTCGATGGAAAAGATGAATATGCATTGTTACCAGTTTCTGTTTACCAAGCGCTTCGAGCAGAAATTGAGGAAGAATTATTAGAATCACAAAACGATGATTATGTTCCTTTCAATCCGGCTGATTATGTTGAAAACCCCATTGCATTAGCTCGAATTCAAGCTAAGAAAACCCAAGCAGAACTCGCGGCACTGATGGGTGTATCACAAGCTTATATCAGTAAGATTGAAAGTTTATCGAAAGTAACTCCAAAATTATTATTACGCTTGAAGGCAGCATTATCTCATAAAGAAAGAGAATAAATTGTTATAAGAATGACTGTTATTCTGTGACTTCATTCATCAGCGGTTTTTGATATTGATCTTTCAATGTGAAACTTCCAAGCAAACACACGATACTGGCGAGCACTAAATAGTACGCAGGTGCTGTTGAATTATTGGTTACTGAAATTAATGTCGTGACAATCAATGGTGTTAATCCGCCAAAGATAAAACCTAAATTATAAGAAATAGCGATTCCTGTAAATCGAATACGTGTTGGAAATAACTCCGCTAAAGTAGATGTAAAAACTCCTACAACACCACTCGCAATCAGAGTTGATAGGCTCATGACGAAAATCAAAGTGAATGTGCTTGCTTGATATACCAATAAATAAAATAAGAAAGGTGCGGTGATGGCGAATCCAATAGCAGAAAATGCGAGTACTTTTTTGCGGCCTAATTTATCGGATAGATTGCCACTAGGAATGACTAGTAAAGAAAGCAGTAAGATACTAATCGTATTGAATCCATTGGTTAAGTTTTTGGGATAATGCAAAATGTCGACTAAATATGTGGGGAAATATTGAAAAAGTAAACTCACAACAATCGCACTCATGGCGCTAATGGCGACGCCTTTCAGTATGGCTGGAGAATAAGATTTAAATGTTTTGACGATCGGAATTTCTGAGTGAGTCATTCTTTCTAACTCGAGTTTAAAAATAGGGGTTTCGTGTAGTTTTTTACGTAGTGAGTAACTCGCAATGCCGAGCAAGCCGCCAATGATAAATGGAATTCGCCATCCCCATGACAACACTTGTTCCGGGGTAAGGAACATATTGATTAAGAATCCAATGCAAGACCCGAGTAAGACGCCAGAGTTAACGCCGCCGATGATCAATCCACAAGCTAAACCTCGTTGGTTTAGTGCAACGTGTTCACATGCAAAGGTAATAGAACCTGGAATTTCTCCACCGACAGAAATCCCTTGAAAAATTCGGCAAATCATTAATAAAAAAGTAGCTGTGATCCCAACCATTTGAGTGGTTGGCAAAAGTCCTATTAAAAATGTGGGAATTGCCATACATAATACAGCAGCAATAAATGTTTTCTTACGGCCATATTTGTCGCCAAAATGGCCAAACAAAATGCCACCGAGTGGTCGCATTAAATATCCAAGCGCAAAGACAGCAAATGCCTCTATGAGAGATGTTAATTGATTTCCACTGGGAAAAAATAATTGGCTGATCACGGAGGCGAAGTACATATAAACAATGAAATCATAAAATTCTAAAGCACCGCCCAGTGTAGATAAAAAAACAATCTTTTTTTCTTCGGCGTTCAGTCGAAAGTTAAATAAGGCCATTTTCATCAATCCAATGTAGTTATTCAGTTGTAACTAGTATGGGCCCATTATTCTGCAGCGGACTTGTCATCCCTCACGCTGCGAAGGATGACAAGAACATTGGATAATAAGCCTATAAAAATGTAGCGGCAGGGTAGCATCTTAAGAGAAATCTGTAAAAAGTAATCAAAACGGGTTGACAGACTGGGCATTTATTGTGTAATTTCTACTCTCAATTACGCAGGTGCATATATGCCTATTATTTTCGTTTTCTTATGGGCTTCAGCGGCTTTTATCATCAAAGCAGGCTTGCAGTACGCTGAGCCTATGACCTTTCTATCTATGCGCCTATTTATCGCTTCAGCTTTGGTATTAGGCATCGCTCTTGTGATGCGGACACCGTTGGTATTTTCTTGGAAAACCTTCATTCGCTCATCCGTTACGGGGATATTTATCCAAGTCACTTATCTTGTGGGGTTTTTTACTGCGCTGACTCATGGCATTTCTCCAGGGTTATTAACCTTAATTTTAGGGGCACAGCCGATAGTGAGTGGGTTAATCTCAAGTACAATTTTTAAAGAAAGGATTAATGCTTATCAGTGGATTGGGTTAGTCGTTGGTTTAATCGGCCTTAGTTTCGTTGTGCTACACAGTTTATTTTCTAATACCACTTCTTGGATGGGAGTCTTTTGGTCTGTTATCGCTTTATTGGGTATTACTTTAGGAACGATTTTTCAGAAACGTTTGTGCGGACAAATTGATTTATCAACCAATATTTTTATTCAATATTTTGTGAGTGCAGTGATTCTTTTAGTATTGGCTTACTTTTTTGATTCGATGAAAGTGCAGTGGACTGGCATGTTTATCTTTTCTTTAGGATGGACTGCTGCCATAGTTTCCGTCGCTGCAACTTACATCTTATATACCTTAGTTAAAAAGGGGCGTGTGATACAAGTCACGAGTTGGTTGTATACCATTCCAGCGATTGTTGCGAGCGTAGATTATTTTCTCTTTGACCAATTACTCAGTCCTGTAGCAATTGGTGGAATGATAGTCATTATTTGTAGTCTTGTATTAGTTAACGGATATTACGAACGCTTCAAAAAATTCTTTCCTGCACGATGGTTTTCTTTTTCTAGAGGCTAGTTCTGACAGAGCAATGGGGTCATATATGGACCCAACCATATTGCAAGAGGAAAGATTTAGATATAAGTAGCAATAAAGATAGAGATGCAGTCATATATTCGGCCTCTAGTAGAGTGATAAAGGTTCACTCGGG
>JAFEDO010000102.1 GCA_018241565.1 Pseudomonadota bacterium | reverse complement strand
TAAGGATTCGGCTTTAAATTTCTCTCATGTTGAATATAGGAAAGCGCAAAATCACAAAGTAATTTATTACGAAAAAACCCTGTTTGCCGCCATGCATAACTTAAGAAATAAAATTGTAATTGTTTCCAAGCTTTATCGTGATAAATCTTTTTTACCCACTCCACTGGAAAAAATATCAATTCCGTTATCCAACCTGATTTCACTTCAGGATGTAAAAGGACTTTATTAAATATATTCCATTGTTCAAATAAATTTTTAGGAGGAGGCTCTTGAATATTAAAATCTCTTTTTAAATTTTTGTGTAAAGTAGCATCCCCAATATTGGGAATACTAAAAAGACTCCGCGCGCCTGCGGAAATTGTAAATACCCGAGCAGGATAATGTTTATCGGTCGGATCTAATTTACCCAAAACTGAACCGGCCTCATTTAGCGACCAAGGAAACGAACTACCCTCTATATTAAAAAATGATTCTACATTCTTGTTAAGGACGATGCCGAGAGGGATCCGATCTCCTGAATAACCAAATGCTTCTTGTATTTCTGAAGAAATAGAACAATCACCCACAGGCACCAATTCACCTTTTGGATTTGGGATATAAAAAGTACCTTCATTAACAATTAAACTGCCATAAGGATAGCGGACACGATAAAGAGGTAGTGCATTTCCAGGATCGAGTATATGCACGATATATGCCAATTCGGGATTTACAGCCAGTACATCTTGGAATACTTCATCCCAAATTAATTTTTCTATGATAGGTTTATGCAGCACGAATCACACATCCTACTGAAACAACCAAATGGGATGTAAAATTCAGTGAAAAAATGAAGGAAAAACTGCAGAACTGAAGTGATAATTCTTTGACCATCAATCCTTGAACCTCTTAAAAATACCCTTTAATAAATACAATATCCTAGCCAGTTAAAATGGCCAAAATATTGATACGCAAAATTTACACGAATATGATCTAAAAATCAACTAAAAAGAAACTCTTGACTCACATATCTCTCACACTATAGTAAGACCCCTTCAAAAACCTAGAGTACTCATCCGTGAAAAAACGCTTAATTATCATGATCATTGCCCTACTTATTGTCTTCGGAGGGATTTTTGGTTTCCTTATGATGCGCGGCATCATGATGAAAAAATACTTTGCTAGTTTCGAACAACCACCCGTAGTTATATCATCCGCGAAAGTCAACGCTAAAACTTGGCAGCCTACTTTAGATGCCGTCGGTGATTTATCTGCCGTCAATGGTGTTGCTATCAGTTCAGAAGTTTCTGGCATTGTGAAAAAAATCTATTTTGATTCCGGACAATTAGTTGAAAAAGGTGACTTGCTCGTAGAACTGCGCGATGAAGTAGATACAGCAGAACTTCAACATAATGAAGCGACTTTAAAATTGGCTCAGCAAGATTATCAACGGCATCTAAATTTAGCGAAACAAAATGCGGTAGCACTTGCTGCACTGGATTCAACTCGCGCGGCTTTAGATCAAGCTCAAGCAACTTTAACAAAAACAAAAGCACTACTGGAGCAAAAACATATTCGTGCACCGTTCAGTGGAAAGCTAGGGATCCGAAAAATTAATGTAGGCCAATACATAGCACCAAGTGCTGAAATCGTCAGCCTACAATCTTTAAACCCACTTTATATTAACTTTTCACTCCCAGAAGATAAATTTAAACATTTATATTTAGGGCAACCTATTGATCTTAAAATTCCGGCTTACCAAAATGAAAAATTTACGGGGAAGGTGACAGCCATCAATTCTAATGTCAGTACAGCAACTCATAATATTCTTATACAAGGCACTGTTGAGAATGCTAATAACCGGCTTTATCCAGGTATGTTTGCAACACTCCATGTTATTCTGCCTGAACAAAAAGATGTATTAACCATTCCTCAAACTGCCGTTAACTATAGCTTGTATGGAAATTCTGTTTATGTCATCAATCAAGATGGCAATGATGCAAAAGGAAAACCTATTTTAAAGGCCCATCGAGTCTATGTTACTTTGGGTGAAACTGAAGGCAATGATGTCATCGTCTCAGAAGGATTAAAAGCAGGACAAGAGATCATTACATCCGGTCAATTAAAACTAGAAGATAATTCTCGAGTTGAAGTTAATAATTCAATTCAACTCAAAAATCGTGAAAAGAAATAACAATACCCCACCCTAACCCTCCCCCTTCGTCCGGGGAAGGGAACATATAATTCCCTCCTCCGGACGAAGGGGGAGGGCTAGGGTGGGAGCTACAAAACATTAAATTGAGCTCATAAAATGAAACTAACTGATATTTTTATTCAACGTCCTGTCTTAGCAATGGTCATTAGCCTTTTGATCTTTATTCTTGGGTTGCGTGCGATTCAATCATTGCAATTGCGTGAATATCCAGAAATGCAAAATACGGTCATCAGTATCAATACGGCATATCCAGGAGCCAGTGCTGAGTTAATACAAAGTTTCGTTACTGCTCCTTTACAAAAATCCATTGCCAGTGCAGATGGCATCGATTATCTCGTATCAAACAGTAGTTTTAGCGGCAGTTCAATTCAAGCCTTTATTAAATTAAATTACGATCCTGAAAAAGCATTTACAAACATCATGAGTAAAGTGGCTCAAACACGCGGTGAATTACCGAAAGAAAGCCAAGATCCCATTATTACTAAAGATACTGGCAGTAGCCTCGCGCTTATGTACATCAGCTTCAGTAGTAAAACAATGAATCCCCAACAAATTACTGACTACGTGGCAAGAGTAGTTCAACCCAAAATTGAAACAGTTACTGGCGTTGCAGGTGCTGAAGTCTTAGGGAAAAATAATTTTGCGATGAGGGTGTGGTTAAACCCAGAAAAGATGGCTGCTTTGAAGTTAACAACTGAAGATATTTCAAATGCCTTGCATCAAAAAAACTTTCAATCTTCTGCTGGAAAAACAAAAGGCGATTTCATTACGGTCAATATCAATGCATCCACTGATTTACATACCGTGGATGAATTTAAAAACATTGTCATTAAAAATGAAAAAGAAGAAGGCATTATACATTTGCGTGACATTGCTAAGATTGAACTCGGCTCACAGAATTATGACTCATTCGTGACATTTAATGGACAACAAGCTGTTTTTATTGGTGTCACTGCTACACCCTCTGCTAATCCATTAAGTGTGATTAAAGAAGTAAAAAAAATCTTACCTCAACTTGAAAAAAACTATCCCTCTGCATTACAGAGCAAGGTTGTTTATGATGCGACTAAATATATTAGAGACTCGATTCATGAAGTGATAAAAACACTCACAGAAGCCACTATCATTGTCATGCTGGTTATATTTGCATTCTTAGGATCTTTTCGATCAGTGCTCATCCCAATTATCACGATTCCACTCTCTCTCGTCGGCGTTTGTTTTTTCATGTTGGCCTTGGGGTACTCACTTAATTTACTCACACTGCTAGCCATGGTCCTTGCCATCGGATTAGTCGTCGATGATGCGATTGTCGTCGTAGAAAATATTCATCGTCATATAGAAGAAGGCAAAACACCTCTTGAATCTGCATTGATGGGCGCCAGAGAAATAGCGATTCCTATTATAACAATGACACTAACACTTGCTGCCGTTTATGCACCTATTGGTTTTATGGGTGGTTTGACAGGCTCATTATTTAAAGAATTTGCATTCACCTTAGCTTCTGCCGTTATCATTTCGGGTATCGTTGCTTTAACTTTATCTCCTATGATGTGTTCCAAACTATTATTGCCTGAACACATCAATGGACGAATCGCTCAAAAGATTGATCACTTTTTTGGATATCTTAAAAATAAATACGAGAACTTATTAGCGGGCGTTTTAAATTATGTGCCTGTCACTTTGCTATTTGCTTTAACTGTATTAGTGAGTTGTTTTTTCTTGTATCAAAGCGCACAAAAAGAATTAGCGCCAACGGAAGATCAAAGTTTTCTATTTGTTTTTGGGCAAGCTCCACAAACCACAGATTTAGGTTATCTTGAAACTTTTTCAAATGAATTTAATAATATATTTAAAACCTTACCCGGTGTGCAGGATTATTTTGCGATTGCTCAAACTGAAAATACCGTTTTTAGTGGTACCATATTAAAACCCTGGAATGAACGAAAAGAATCTCAAGCAGATATTCAAAACATCCTGAATGAAAAAGTGAGACATGTTGCTGGATTAAAAGTATTTGTATCTGCTCTACCTCCGTTGCCCGTCGGCGGTAATATGTTACCCATCCAATTTGTTTTAACAACGACAGGTAGCTACGAACTTTTATATGAAAACTCACAAAAGTTATTACAGGCTGCTCAAAAGAGTGGATTATTTATGTTTATTCAAAGCGATTTGGAATTCACTAAACCTGAGATAGAAGTCATTATCGATCGAGATAAAGCAGCAGCTATTGGAGTTGAAGTCAGTGCGATAGGTCAAACCCTCTCGACCGCTTTTGCTGGTTATCGTATTAATCAATTCAGTATGGCAGGACGTAGCTATGAAGTGATCCCTCAATTAGCGAATCGATTCCGATTAAATCCCAATCAAATTGCAAAACTTTATGTACGCGCTAAGACGAATGAATTAGTGCCGCTCTCTACAGTTGTTTCTTTCAAAGAAAAAGTACTCCCCAACACACTGTCTCAATTCCAACAATTGAATGCTGCTACAATGCAAGGGATCATGATGCCAGGTATTAGCGAAGGACAAGCCTTAGACTTTTTGAAACAGCAAGCAGAAAAAATTCTTCCTAAAGGTATTTCTTACGATTTTGGTGGACAATCTCGTCGCTATATCCAAGAAGGTAATGCACTACTTTATACTTTCTTCTTTGCATTCATTGTTATTTTTCTTGTTTTATCAGCACAGTTTGAAAGTTTTCGTGATCCTTGGATCATTCTTATTAGCGTTCCAATGTCTATCTGCGGTGCCTTGATTCCTTTGAATATAGGTCATTTCATGAATGGACTCGCTTCTATTAATATTTATACGCAAATTGGTCTGATTACTTTAATTGGTTTAATCAGTAAGCATGGCATTTTAATGGTGGACTTTGCTAACCATTTACAAAAAGAAGAAAAGCTACCTGTGAGAGAAGCGATTGAAAAAGCAGCGAGCATTCGTTTAAGACCTATTTTAATGACCACAGCCGCAATGATTCTCGGTGTTGTTCCATTGCTAATATCTACTGGTCCGGGCGCAGTGAGTCGTTCAGGCATTGGTATCGTGATTAGTTCTGGCATGGCTATCGGTACTTTGTTTACTTTATTTGTATTACCAACGATGTACATTGTTTTAAATAAAATTTCTATACTTCGTATTTTCACAGGAGTTATAGCAGTTGCTGTGTTAATTATAGGTGCGGGATTTTTCTATTTAAGTAATTCCATGATTTTATTATTGTATGCTTTAGGTGTAGGACTCATATTATATAAAAATCTTTTTCAGCAACGGGCCATACCGTAGAGTGAGCGTGTCATCCTGAGCGTTAGCGAAGGATCTCAGCGCTAACCTTGAGATCCTTCGCTGGCGCTCAGGATGACACGGTTTCTAATAATCTTTATCTTTGATAGAAAAAGCACATTTAAAGATAAAGATTATTAGAAACCGTGTCAATTTTTAATCAGAAATCCCTTCCAAAACTTCCATTTTGCTATTTCTTTTGTGAGATATTTCTGAAAATTTTGTAGGAAAAACGCCATAGGCAGCTTACTTTTAACCTGATGAAAATCACTTAACTCATTGAATAATAATGATAAAACTCAGATTATATAAGAATTGATATTTTTGAGAGTGAGTAATTTTTGATACATCCGCTATTTTTCTGAATAAAAAAAGCTTGTTAAAGTGCGCCCTGCATTAAAGGATTAATGCAGCTAGGGAAAAGGGAATAGAAGAATTTCAAGGATGGTGCTCAAAGCAAGGATGCTTTTTCTTCTAATCCTCGCAAGGAAGTTTGCTAGAAGTTCTCTAGAAATAGTTTCCATCGAATGATGATGCAATTTCTAGAGAATTTCTAGTGCAAGGAAGACAATCTACTAAAATGGATTCAGATAACAAGGCAGCATAAGCTGCCTTTTTTATTTCTGCCTTCGATAACGCTCAGGCTCTCTTAAAAATTCTTCTTTTGTTAACTTGAAAGTTAAAGCACCGGTTTCATCTGTTTGATACATTCGAGTTCCAACTCGCTCATACCTTGCTACAATATCTCGATTAGGGAAATGGAAATGATTGCGGTACCCTACTGAAAATAAAACGTATCGAGGTTTTACATTCAAAACAAATCCGTAACTAGAGGATGTTTTACTTCCATGATGCGGTGCAACTAAAATGGTTGATGCTAATTGTTTTGAAACCCTATCAACCAACACTTGTTCTGCTGTTCTCTCAATATCTCCCGGCAATAAAATACTATTTTTCCCTATGGTTATTTTGAGTACGCAGGAACGGTTATTTCCCATCTTATTATTGGGTAAATCGAATGATGGATACAGCATTTCAAAATAAATACCATCCCACCACCATTGTTGTCCTTGTTCACAAGCATAAATATTAGTGCCAGAAAATTTTTTCGGTACACTCGTTAATACGCGATGAATAGGAAACTGTTTTTGGATAGATTGAAATCCTCCGCTGTGATCACTGTCACCATGACTGAGTACCACTGTATCGATTTCTTGAATGCCATAATGATGTAAAAAAGGAATCACTACGGCATCACCCGCATTAAATTCGGGACCAAATTTTGGCCCTGTATCAAATACTAAAACATGATTTTCTGTTTGTATAACTGCCGATAAGCCTTGCCCCACATCCAACAAATGAAACCAAGTTTCTCCATGAAGCGGTTTAGGGAATGGATAAAAACCAATGGGCAATAAACAAAAAATGCCAATCCAACGTGAAGGCCAAGCAGACGGTGACAAAGCAACTAATACGCCGATTAAAACCAAAATAAAAATCCAAGGATTAGGAATCGCTTGTGAAAATTCTGAAAATGGTAATTTCATTAAAAAATGAATGACTATCCATAATACATCCATACATTCTGCAGCCAACTGATACAATGCATGCGCTACATCCTGTTGAATGCCAATATTAAATGTCGCTAATAAACTTATGGGTACAACAATATGCCCTACCCAAGGTACTGCAATAAAATTTGCAACTAATCCAATGATTGACGCTTGCTGAAACAATAATACTGTAAATGGTAATACCCCCACTGATACGACCATTTGTAATCGCATCCATTTTTTAAATAATCCTCCTAATTGCACTCGCCCACTCATCCCATAAGCGATCATAGAAACCGCAGCAAATGACAGCCAAAATCCTGGAGAAAAAACAGCGAGTGGATCCCAGATCAAAACAATGATCAATGCTAACGCCAACGACTGCCCTGGCAAAGTATGTCTATTCATAAATTGACACAACATAAAACTCACGATCATGATAATCGCGCGCTGTGTGGGGATCGCAAACCCTGCTAATGCCGCATAAAAAATTGCGCCGGACATACTCGCCAATGCAGCGACCTTCGGGGCTGGAAATCGCAAACATAAATAAGAAGAAAGTCGCCAAAATCGCGCAACACAAAAATAGATAAATCCGGAAATTAAACTCACATGCAAACCAGC
>JAFEDO010000101.1 GCA_018241565.1 Pseudomonadota bacterium | reverse complement strand
GACGAACACAAGAAGTTCCCCAGATAACTTCTGGCATGGCATCTGCACGACTGTGAATCACGTCTGTCATGATATGCTGTAATTTACGCTGACTCGGTAATGCAATATCGAATGTTTGAAACCAATAGCGTAATACATTATTTTGCCGCTCTGGTGTTAATGTTAATAGTTTTTGAATAGATAAAGTATTTGAAACACTACCTTCGCAAAATTTTTTATCTTGGTCTGCTAAATCCTCTAATAATATTTGAGCTTCTGTAGAAAAATCCGCGACTCGAGTTAAATGATTTTCGACTTCTGTCCAGCGTGTTTTTAACAAAGGTAATACTGAATGCCGAATAAAATTTCGATCGAAGCGTGTATTGGTATTACTTTCATCTTCGATCCATTGTAATTCATGCGTTGTTGCATAAACTTCTAATTCTTGTCGAGTGTACGGCAATAAAGGTCTCAACAAATATCCTGTTACATAAGGCATGGCAACCGACATGCCAGATAATCCTTTTAATCCAGTGCCACGAAACAATCGATATAAAACAGTCTCTGCTTGATCATTTTTTTGATGCGCAGTGAGTAATGCATCGTTCGGCTTCATAAGTTCCGAAAATATTTGATATCGCGCTTCTCGTGCTTTTTCTTCTAAACTTTGACTCTTATCTTCTGATATTTTTATCGAAAAAGATTGAAAGGGAATTTTTAATTTTTCACAAACGCCTTCGCAATGAGATTCCCATTCATGCGCATGAGGACTTAAGCCATGATTAATATGAATCGCTGTGATAGGTGGTAATGAATAACGTTGCTTTAGATCGTGTAATGCATGCAGTAAAACATGAGAATCTAGTCCGCCGCTATAACCTAGGTAAATATGTTGAATGGGAAATTGAGTAAGACACGATAAAAGATTATCTGGAGAAAACATCTTAACTATCTTTTCCCATCGCCATTAAACGATCATAGCGTTTCTCAATCAATTCATCTGTACTATGTTGTTTTAATTCTTGCAGTGTTTTTTGTAGCGCTTTCTTTAAGGTATCTGCCATCAATGGAAAGTTTCTATGCGCACCACCCAATGGCTCTGGAACAATATCATCAACCAGCTTTAATTCTTTTAATTGTTTCGCAGTGATTTTCATTGCTTCTGCTGCATCTTTTGTTTTTTCTGTACTCTTCCACAAAATAGAAGCACAACCTTCCGGTGAAATCACAGAATAAATTGTGTATTGAAGCATCAGTAATTTGTCACACACACCAATAGCCAAAGCACCACCCGATCCACCTTCACCAATCACAACTGAAATAATTGGGGTCTTTAATCGAGACATCACATATAGATTGCGCGCGATCGCTTCACTCTGATTATGTTCTTCTGCACCAATCCCTGGATAAGCACCTGGTGTATCAATAAAAGCAATGATGGGTAAATTAAATTTCTCTGCTAATTCCATTAACCGTAAAGCTTTTCGATAGGATTCCGGTTTCGCCATACCAAAATTACGTTGAATTTTTTCTTGGGTCTTTCGGCCTTTTTGATGACCTAATACTAAAACCGGAGAACCATCAAAACGAGCAATACCACCAACAATTTCAGGCGCATTAGAAAAATGCCTATCGCCCTGTAATTCTTCAAAATCAGTAAAGAGTGCTTCGATATAATCTAAGGTATATGGGCGCAACGGGTGTCTCGCCATTTGAGCTGTTTGCCAAGCACTTAAATTTGAAAATATAGAACGCGTTAATTCACCACATTTCTTTTCTAAACGATTAATTTCTTCCGTGATATTAAGTTCACTATCGTCACTCACCAAACGTAAAGCGTTCACCTTCTCTTCTAACTCAGCAATAGGCTGCTCAAAATCTAAAAATTGTCGGCTCATTTTCTTACTCTCACAAATCTGCCAAAAAGGAGCGATTGTACTGGGACTCTGCTGCCGTTACCACCACATACTATTTATCTCACCCACGCCCTGTTGATTTTTTACACTATTTATGTGTAATATTTTACACGCATGGATCCCTGCTCGTGCACCGCAAAAGCTCGGCGCTTGGCCGGGATGACAACAATGGGATGAAATTCAAAGGATGATCCACTTTATAAAAAGGGAATCTTATGACCACTCTACTCCATCAACTCACGATCTTTTCAGAACCCGAAATTACCTTACCAATCCAAGCCTTCAAAAGTAAAAACCTTGGGATCAGCCTGCACTACCAATACGAGATTTTACTGAATATCAACAACCCCATTCATCTGAGTGAATTCATCGGAAAACGAGCCATGATTATTTTAGGAGAGCAAAAAATCCATGGGCTCATCACCAGCAGCTGTGATCATGCAAAAACTCAAGATAATTTTCAAACAATACGATTAGAATCTCCTCTCGCAATTTTGAAGTATTCCAGACATAACGAAGTTTATTTAAACAAAACTACTTCCACCATTATCAAAGAAATATTAAATAGAAATGAATTTAAAAATTTTCAATATCAGATTTCTCCAAATCTAAACGAATTTACCAGAGAGTATGTCAACCAATATAATGAAACAGAGTTTGATTTCTTTCATCGCCAATTAGCAAACGATGGATTAAATTACTATTTTGAACAAGGAAAAGATTTTGCAAAACTTCATATCGGTGACCAAATACAGAAACTTTCAAAATCTATCGTGCGCTTGAATGCTTTCGCAAAGTCTGGTCATGAACAAACAGAACCCACGGCACATTCATTTTCAGAACATTTTTCTTTGTTCACTGATCATTTCATACTCAAAGATTATTACGAAGAAACTCCCGAATTATCTTTATATGTCAAAAGTCAAAAACAAAGTGCTCTTAATAGTTATGGCGTCGATTACCGTTATGGAACACATTATCAAACTGCAGAGCACGGTTTACATCAAATACAAATTCGACAAACTTATTTAGAGTCTGAAAGACACCAAAAAATTATTGATACCAATCATCCAAACATTCAACCTGGCACAACCATTCAATTCATAGATCACCATAATCCAGACAATAATGGAGACTATATAGCAGTATCTATCAACGCAACGAGCGATAGTCATAAAAGTCAGTATCACGCTGAAATAGTATTACATCCCATTAATAAACCCTATCACATCAATCCTGATAGTTACCCAAAACCTATGCAAAACCATTTAATTGGACAAATCGTCAGTGAACAACAACCCTACCCCGATCTCGACCATAGAGGTTACTATCAAGTTTATTTACCACATGTGAACAAAAGTACTCATCGAATTCGTTTAGCACAACCCTACACAGGTTCTGGCTATGGATTTCATTTTCCTCTACACGCACAAACAGAAGTATTGTTAATACATATCAACGGCGATCCTGATCGTCCTATTATCTTAGGTGCTCTAAAAAACCACCTCTCAAAAAGTCCAGTCACACAGGAAAACTCTTCGCAAAATATTTTAAGTACTTGGGGCATGAATCAATTTTTAATGGATGAACATCCTGAGCATACTCACATAGAACTTCAAACACGTGATAAGGCATTATCATTTTGTTTATCACAATCTGTGAAAGAACCTGGGATCAAAATTCACAGTACTCAAGGTAGCATGCATTGCCAAGCAAATAAAAATCACGATATCCATACCGAAAAAACGTTTGAAATAAATGTAGGGAAATCATATCGATCTGAAGTTAAAAATCGATTTTCTATAGAAACAAATAAAGGCAATATCACTCAACAAGCTGGAAATGATATCAAACATTCTGCAGGAAAAAATTTATCATTCGCAGCTGACACCATTGGGTGGCACAGTCATCAAATGATTTTAGAGTCGACTGAACATAGTACTCTATTCTCTCAAGGTGATATTGTATGCTCTGCTCCTTCTGGCCAAATTAAAATTGAATGCCATAAGAATATGAAAATTGCTGGTGAATCTATTATTATCGAACAAGGGTCCAGTCGACTTGAAATAACAAATTCTGGCAATATCCTCATTCAAGCCCCCATGATTCACTTAATAGGCGGATCACTACCAAGATAGAGTTGCCTTTCATCACCCTCTAGTTAATAATTACCATCCTCATATTTTGGAGTTTTACGTCTCATGTTTGAAATAGATCGAATGATAGCCATCATTAAACCCACTGAAAGCTTCCTGGAATGGATCAATGAAACTGCCTCTAAAGAAGATAACGAAGAAGATCATTTAACCCTAGAAGAAATTCGACAAGATTGCACAGCCATCTTAATCCCTTCTTTCGATGATATTATGGAAGCGCAACATTTCATTGAAGAAATTTATCTGGATATTTTTACTTTTGAACTCAATTCTTGGTATACCGACAAAACGATGTGGCCTGAGAAACCTTCCTACGATTTATTTAAACACTGGTTTGAAATCGAATTTCATTCTTACGTATTAGATTATATTTCAGAGATGGCTGATACGAGAGTATTACAGTAACCCGAACGAGCGTGTAATCCTGAGCGCATGTTGTCATCCTGAGCAAAGCCGAAGGATCTCGTGATACCGCTGAGATCCTTCGCTGGTGCTCAGGATGACACGCTCATTTAAGATAACACGCCATTTACAATGACGGCTCTGTTTTTCGTAACTCTCTTCGTAAAATCTTTCCCACCGTTGTTTTAGGTAACTCTGTCACAAATTCAATAGTCTTTGGAATTTTATAAAGAGTTAATTGATTCTTACAAAATTCAAATACCTGAGCCTCAGTTAACGCAGGATCACTCTTTACAACAAATGCCTTCACTGCCTCACCAGTTCTTTCATCAGGCACGCCAACCACACCCACTTCTTGTACCCCAGGACAAGCCGCTATGATTTCTTCAACTTCATTGGGATATACATTAAATCCTGAAATTAAAATCATATCTTTTTTACGATCAACAATACGCAGATATCCTTGCTCATTCATCATAGCCACATCACCGGTATACAACCAACCATCTTTTAACACATGCGCCGTTTCTTCAGGTTCATGCCAATATCCTTGCATGACCTGAGGACCTTTCACCCATAACTCACCCGGTTGATTCAAACCTAATTCATGTCCCTCTTCATCTCTAATAGAAATATCTGTCGAAGGAACAGGCAAACCTACACTGCCATTATAATCGTGTAAATCGAGAGGATTAATAGCAACAGCAGGCGATGTTTCGGTTAAACCATAAGCTTCTATCAACGGTACACCAGTCACTTCTTTCCATTTTTCTGCCACACTCGGTTGCACGGCCATGCCACCACCTAACGTTATTTTCAAATGACTAAAATTTAATGTCGCAAATCCTGGTTGGCGTAGCAACGCATTAAATAAAGTATTTACCCCTGTGATAGCAGTAAAAGAAATGCCTTTTAATTCTTTTATAAATCCATGTATATCTCTTGGATTAGTAATCAAAACAGAATGTGCGCCTAGCTTCATAAAAACCCACCAATTCGCTAATAACGAAAAGATGTGATAGAGCGGCAACGCCGTAATAATAATTTCTTCGCCCAGTTTTGTAACATTTGAAATCCAGGCAGTCGCTTGTTCGGTATTAGCAACCATATTTCTATGAGTCAGCATGGCACCCTTAGGATGTCCTGTTGTACCACCCGTATACTGTAAATAAGCAATATCTTGTCCTGAAAGTGGCACCGGTTTAAAGGATAAATGCTTACTCTCATGTAAAGCATCTGAAAAATAAATCACGTCAGGAATAGCCCATTTAGGAATAAGCTTTTTCACATATTTCACGACGAAGTTTGCAAGATATGATTTTGGAAAAGGAAATAAATCACCCATTCGGGTCACTATAACAAACTGCAACGATAATTCAGGTAATGCTAACTGCACCGTATGCGCAAAGTTTTCTAAGACAATCATGGCAGATACTTGTGCATCATTCAGTTGATGAACCACTTCGGGTGGCGTATAGAGTGGATTCACATTCACAACGACTAATCCCGCTTCCAATATGCCCATCATACAAACGATATATTGCAAAACATTGGGCAACATAATCGCCACCCGATCCCCTTTTTTTAATTGTAATTTTTGTTGAAGGTAGGCAGCAAAGTCTCTGGCTTTTTTTCTTAATTCTGCATACGTTAAACTAACCCCATAATTACTAACGGCTATTTTATTAGGAAATTTTTGGCATGTTTTCTCAAATAAATCGACCAACGAAGAATAGGCATCAGGATTAATTTCAGAGGGGATCCCTTGGGGATATTGTTTCAACCAGATTTTTTCCATTTCGATTGCCCTTGTTAATTTTAATTTGCCCCCACCCTAACCCTCCCCCGGAGTACCGGGGGAGGGAATTATATTTTCCCTCCCCCGGTACTCCGGGGGAGGGTTAGGGTGGGGGACATCCAATTCTAGTAAAATCAAGAGCTCGCTAGTATACTGCAAAACTTTTAAGGATAAAGAGAAGGTTAAACACTATGCCAACTTCGACTAAATCATCTGTCCAAGAAAAATCATTTCAACTCAAAGGTAGTTTGTTTACTTTCACAGTTCTACAATTAATATCCACAAACCCTGAAGCGTTTTCTACTCAATTAACCGACTTAATCAAACAGGCACCCAAGTTTTTTGAACATGCACCCATTGTGATTGATTTGCAGCTCTTATCTGAAGAGGATAATACCGTTGATTTACCTACTATAGTTGCTGCTTTAAAAGCCCAACACCTGATTCCTGTCGGGATCCGCAGCAACCAACCGAAACATCATAAAGCGGCTCAGTCCATAGGACTCGCCATATTGTCTTTACCTAAGTCTGACTCTGCTGAAGCTAGTATCACCGAACCTACGCCCAAAACTTCTGCTAAAAAAGCAGCAACCCCAGCGCCAGCACCTGAACATCATACGACTCTTTTAATCACAAAACCTGTACGTTCTGGCCAACAAATTTATGCCAAAGGCGGCGATTTAGTTATCACAGCGCCCGTGAGTCAAGGCTCGGAATTAATTGCCGATGGAAATATTCACATCTATGGCCCACTACGCGGACGCGCATTAGCGGGCGTCAATGGTAATAATGATGCAAGAATTTTTTGTATGAGTTTAGAAGCTGAACTTGTTTCTATTGCTGGTAATTACATTGTGAATGATGCGCTGATACAAAAAACAACGAATACTCCCACTCAAGTTTTTCTTGAGCATGGAAAGCTACAAATAAAATCTTTGTAATGACCACTTTAATTATTTCTGACTTGCATCTCTCCCCTGCTCACCCTGAGTTAGTCAAATTGTTTTTATCCTTCATGGAAACTCAAGCTGTAAATGCTGAGCGCTTATACATTTTAGGTGATTTGTTTGAACATTGGATTGGCGATGATGATGAGAATACAACGATTAATATCGTTATAGATGCTTTACGTCGTCTTACTCTATCCGGCATCCCTGTTTATTTTATGCATGGCAATAGAGATTTTTTAATTGGGAAAAATTTTTTAAAAAAAACCGGCTGTGAATTACTCTCAGATCCTACGGTAATTGATCTTTATGGAAAAAAAACATTATTAACGCATGGCGATGCATTTTGTATTAACGATACCGCTTATTTAATATTTCGAAAAATCATTAGAAATACTTTTATAAAAAGCATCTATTTAGCATTACCCCTGTGGCTTAGACGGATCATTGCCAAAATCATCCGTGCAACCAGCCCAAGAAATATTGAAAAAAAACCAAATAATCAATCTGAGCGCTATGATATCCCTCAAAGTGAAATGAACCGTTTGGCAACAAACTATTCGGTCGATCAAATCATTCACGGGCACACTCACCGCCCTTCTATCCATCATTTCTTACTCGATGGGCACTGGGTCAACCATATCGTGTTAAGCGATTGGCATAAAGAAGGCAACGTGTTGATTTGCGACCCCCATGGGGAAACAAGATTGGTGTATTTTTAAAGTGCATCCGCTCTGAAATTGGACTATAATGGGGGCATTATGGCAATTACAAATACAGTACCGACACAACCTTTCGTTTCAACTTACGCTGTTTTAACGGCAAAGCGGATTTTGGAGCTTTTTAAAATTTCTCTCTCAGATGCAGAGGTTCGTGCAGCTATTCAAAGTCGAGATACTTTCTATAAGCACATTCTAACTACTTATGCGGTTATATTATCTGGTTATCTTTCTTTAGGATCAGCGGCCGATTTGAAAGACTTTTGTGATCAACAACTTTGGGATATTGAAGCACGTAAAATTGAAGAGCAAGCACGAGTAGACGTAGAAAATGTTTCACCTTCTACCCAAAGCAATACAGAACTTCTGGCAGTACACGATGGATTTTCAGATTTAAAAAGTCATTTAGAAAATATTCAAGATGCACTAGACAAAGAGACCGCT
>JAFEDO010000100.1 GCA_018241565.1 Pseudomonadota bacterium | reverse complement strand
ATATATGACTGCATCTCTATCTTTATTGCTACTTATATCTAAATCTTTCCTCTTGCAATATGGTTGGGTCCATATATGACCCCATTGCTCTACTACTCGATTTTCCTTAATTCCATCAAAGCAGTAATCCTGTTTGGATCTTCAATCAAAGCTTTACTGAAATATTGCTTAGCTTTTGAATACTCTTTCGCTTCTAAGGCACATAAAGCCGCATTTTCATACACTTCAGCGAATTTTGTATAAGTGACATCCTTCAACGCCATCATAAAATACTGCTCAGCGGCTTGATAATCGCCTTTTCTGCACAAAAAAGCGCCATAGTTATTTAATGCAGGTCCTGATTTAGGAGAGAGTTGTATCGCCTTCTTATAATAAGTCTCTGCCATTTCTAAGTGACCGGTCGTTTCTAAGTAATATCCCATTGCGCCCCATGCCACCGAAGAACGCGAATTCTGTTCTAAAGCCAATAACAGTTTATTTTTAGATCGCTGAACATTACCTTGCTCTAGGTAAGCAAGGCCAAGCTGAACATTAGTTAAAGCTGCGGTGGGATTTTTTTCAGGAAGATGGGCACTACACCCGATCGCTAATCCCAATATCAGGAGCGGTAGTATTTTGTATGACACGATCAGAGTCTCCGGCATTTGTTTTTTTCATCCGGCTAGTTCGACTGGTCCTGTCATCCACTTTTCCTACGAGTTGGCCACAGGCAGCAGCAATATCATCGCCACGCGTTTTTCGTGGAATGGTATAAATGCCTGCATTTAATAATTCTTGTCTGAAGCGTTCAATACGTTCTGGTGAAGAACGTTTGTAATCTGCACCTGGGAAAGGATTGAAGGGAATTAAATTCACTTTAGAGGGAACCCCTTCTAAAATTTTTGCTAATTGTCTCGCGTGCTCTACTTCATCATTCACTTCATGCAACATCACATATTCAAACACCACTTTGCGACGTGCTTCATCTTTAAAATAATTTTTACATATTTCCATTAAAGGTTTAATCGGATATTTTTTATTAATGGGCACTAATATATTACGTAATTCATCATTCGGCGCGTGTAATGAAACGGCTAATGATGCAGGACTCACTTGTGATAATTGTTCCATTTCAGGGATTAATCCTGAAGTACTTAAAGTCACTTTTCGTTTTGATAATCCATAAGCATGATCATCCATCATAATATCCATGGATTTCACCACATTATCAAAATTTAATAATGGCTCACCCATGCCCATCATCACTATATTTGTGATTTTTTTATCGTGAATACCTTGCTCAGAAGATAATTGTCGTACGACTAACCAAAGTTGTCCGATGATTTCAGCGATAGAAAGATTACGATTGAATCCTTGTTTTCCCGTCGCACAAAAACTGCAATTCAACGCACAACCCACTTGAGATGAAATACATAAAGTGCCGCGATCATCTTCAGGAATAAAAACTGTTTCGATGGAATTACCACTATCGAGTTTTAATAACCACTTTTGCGTACCATCTTGGGAAACTTGATGGGTTGCAACGGTTGGTGCAGAAACTACTGCCTCTGCTTTTAAACGATCCCGTAATGATTTGCTTAAGTTCGTCATCGCATCAAAATCAGTGACACCGTAATGATGGATCCATTGCAATACTTGATTCGCACGATAGCTAGGCTCTCCCCATTCTGCAAAGAATTGGGAAAGCCCTTCGCGATCGAAATTAAGTAAATTCACTCGTTGAGTGAACGATGGATTAGGCATGTTCAACTTCTGAAGTTCCGTACGTGTATTGAAAAATTTCTTCTGGTTTGAAGAAAAATGCAATTTCTGTTTTTGCATTTTCAGCACTGTCAGAACCGTGAACTGCATTCGCACTGATATCATCAGCAAAATCAGCTCGAATAGTGCCTTTGTCCGCTTTCTTAGGATCAGTAGCACCCATCAAATCACGATTTTTAATGACAGCATCTTTACCTTCTAATACTTGCACCATAACAGGGCCTGTAATCATGAAAGACACGAGGTCATTGAAGAAAGGACGTTCTTTGTGAACAGCATAAAACTGCTCCGCTTCTTTTCTTGAAAGATGCATCATTCTCGCTGCGACGATTTTTAATCCGGCTTTTTCAAAACGGGCATAGATTTCGCCAATGACCTTCTTATTCACGGCATCTGGTTTAATAATCGATAAAGTTCTTTCAACAGTCATAGCTACTCACTCCTAGTCGTTAGTATTTAAGGGAGCGCGATTATACGGGAACTTGATAAATATTGCACTAAAAAAGCTGGCAAAAACGACGAAAAGAGTAAGTGGGACAATCATCATTATCATTTGACGGGGGCATATATGAATAAGTCACCCCATTATCTATAAAGCTATTGTTTACTCTACTCCAGGCTTGGGTGAGTTTTTCTGAATCTATCGTTCCAAGAATATCTACATCTAATTTTTTTTCTCCATCACTCTCTAATACTTGTTCCGCTAAACGGCCATAGTTCTCCTCAGACATCAAATGACCTGTCGTAAAATCAATAATCACCGATTGGGTTTTTCGCTTTTCAACATCTGAAAGATCATCTTCTATTTCAGCCGCAATAAATTCTAAAGTACAACAAAAATGAGGAGATTTATTTTTTTCTTCAATCATATAAGCAACTGGTTGAAGATAATTAATCACCATTACCCCATAGATATCCGTGCGATCTAGAATCTTATTTACTTCAGGATGCAAAATCGTTGCGACTTCTGGGATAAGGTCTATAAATTCTTGAGGAACTCTTTCAATTGCACTAGGTGTATGTCTTTCAAATGCTCTCGCTTTTATGTTTCTCAATCCAAGATCATTAATTCTTTATAAAATCTTGATATGAGTGTGGCATGACGTGTAACCCTCTAATGATTTTTTATTTCATCAATTCCCTCTCTTGTTTTCGCGTCCCCGCTATTGATTGAGCGCGCACTATATCATAAAAACAATTATATTCAGTAAAAAATAACTACTTTTATTTTCGTCTATCCTATCCCACCGCCCATAATGGAATAAAGAATATATTCCTATCAGAATCGTAGTGAAAATCCCCGTTATAAATGAAAAAACCAGCAGTCTTTGAAGGCAAATTATTCAAAAACACTTTCAAATTTTTATATTTTTTAGCATCTATTTTCTTTGAGTAAGTTACTTCAAAAGGGAAAATTCTGGGTGCTTTTTCAGCGATAAAATCCACTTCAACACCACCATGAGTCCGCCAATAATAGATTTGACTATACTGAGGAGCACGATCCAGCCAAATTTCTAATTCTTTCAAAAACCAATTTTCAACACGATGTCCTACACGACCTGTTTTTTTCTAAAATTGATAAATCATGAATCCCTGTTAAATATGAAATTAATCCATTATTTTGCAGATATCCTTTTGGTGATTTAACGATTCGCTTAATAGTGCTTTTGATAAAAGGGAAAAGCTCTCGAAGCAACAATGTAGCGATTAGGTAACCTCGATATTTTTTCAAGGTATTTCGAGCACAATGTAAAGCATCTACAATTTTTTGCTCATCTCGAACAGAGCCTGTTTGCTCAGCCAGTATTTGCATGAGCTGTTGGTAGAGCGGCAAATCTGCAATCGTATCAATGCCACGAACATCTTTTTCCAAATACGTTTGTATATAACCACCAAGATATTGTAATCGATCATTTACTTCGGAAAGAATAAGTACTTCAGGAAATCCACCCCAAATAATTTGCTTTTTTATACTCTCTTCTAATAAAGGTTTAAATGGTTGTAATTGTCGAATTGTATCTTGAATAACATTGGGTTCAGCATTTTGTGCAATCAAATCAAACAATGAAGTTTTAGGTAATGCAACAGCGGGGTTATCTAGTAGCATGATTTCTCTTAACCCAAATTCACGTAAATGAAATAACTCTATTCTTCTTGCCAAGGTTTCTGCACTGAGTTGATGTAAGTATAAAAATCCAGAACCAGTCAAAACAAACTTGATCTTCGATTTATCTTTATAAAGATCATAAAGCACTTTAATTTGATCGAATAACTCAGGGCATTTTTGCGCTTCATCAATAGCAACCCGTATCATGGGCTCATTTCCAATAACTTGTAATACTTTTTCCTCAATTAATGCTTGTAAGCCTCCTTCTTGAACTTTCTGCCTCTCAGCTAAAACATCCATGTTCAACTTAACCCACTTATGTTGGGGGTGTATAGAGATATAGTGATCCACTAAAGTCTATTTCCCGACCCGACGAGGCCCCAAAATTCCCGTAATAAATGGGGAATCCAGAGAATTGAAAATTATGCCTTGGTTAACCCTTTCGGTGTACATGATCCATCCAAATTATTTAAGAATGACAATATTTCCATGGAATTTTGTCAAGCAACAGACAAATTTGCATAAAATATAACCAATGCTTGACTATACAACATATCAATTTAGATGAAATAAAAATTGAGTTGTTGTGGAGTAAATAATTTATTTAATTCGGACACTCACATCGCCACTAGAGATGGGTTCAATCACTGAACCTATTTTTACGAGCAGATTGCCCAGATCATCAATACCCTTTGCTGTGCCATGAATGGGGTTTTTAAGAGAAGAAAGTGTGATTTCTTGACCATATAAAACATCGAGTCGTTGCCAATCCTTTAAGAAATATTTTAATCCGTGTTTTTGAAATAAAGAGATATGTGTTAAAAGACTTTCTAATACTTTGCCTATGATTTTATTTCGAGATACAGGTTTTGAAGCGATGGATTGTAAATCGATCCAAGGTTGATCGATGGCTGAATCAGGTGGCATTTTGATATTTAATCCAACGCCGATCACCGCATTGCAAGGGCCATTCACATCGCCACTTAAATCAATCAAAATGCCGCCTAATTTTTTGCCTTGATACACTAAATCATTAGGCCATTTTAATTGAATGTCTTTGAATTTTAATTTTTCTAATGCAGTAACTATCGCTATGCCAACCACAAGACTCAAACCAGATAGTTTTGAAATCCCTTCCGGAAATTCTGAAAACACCGACAAATACATATTCGCTGCATAAGGTGAAATCCACTCTCGTCCGCGGCGACCTCGACCAGCCGTTTGTTTTTCTGCTAAGCAAACTGTCCCAGATATTACGTCTTTTTGTTGTAATAAATATTGGTTAGTAGAATCTATTGTTTGATGGATCTCTAATTTATTAAATAATTTTTTCGTTGTAGTAGATAATTCAGAGAGAATTTTTTCTTGATCAAGGAGCTCGATCCCGCCTGGAATACAGTAGCCTTGTCCAGATGCTTTTTGAATTTCAATACCTAATTCAGAAACATGCTGTAGAGTTTTCCAAACTGTTGTACGAGTCACTTTTAATTTTTTTGCAAGT